>JADLCA010000725.1 GCA_020847495.1 Candidatus Hydrogenedentota bacterium
AGGAAACAGTCGGGGTATCAGTAGCCGTGGCATGGTTGTCGTGTTTCTTAAGAGCCGGCAGGGATGCCGGCGATCCTGGTAGCGCTCAACGTGGCGCTCTGAGTCACGAGATCTTTCGGTTGAGGAGGTTTAAAAACTCCATGCGGGTGGCCTCTTCTTCGCGGAAGCTGCCGAGGACGGAGGAGGTGGTCATGACGGAGTTCTGCTTTTCGACGCCGCGCATCATCATGCACATGTGGCGGCATTCCATGACGACGCCGACGCCTTCGGCCCCGGTGACGGACATGACCTCGCTGGCGATTTCAGCGGTGAGGCGTTCCTGGATCTGGAGGCGGCGCGCGTAGAAGTCGACGATGCGCGAGAGTTTGCTGAGTCCGAGGACGTGTTTCCGGGCGATGTAGCCGATGTGGCAGTAGCCGAAGAAGGGCAGCATGTGGTGTTCGCACATGCTGTAGACCTCGATGTCGCGCGAGATGATCATGTTGTTGGCGTGGGACTCGAAGACGGCGCCGTTGATGATTTCGCCGAGATCCGTGCGGTAGCCGGACGTGAGGTACTCATAGGCCTGGGCGACGCGCTGGGGCGTCTTGAGGAGACCTTCGCGGTTGGGGTCCTCGCCCACTTCGATGAGGAGTTCGCGGACCAGCTCTTCAACGCGTTGCAGATTCATAGGAATAGCCTCTTTCTCAGGTACTTCGTGAAAGCGGGGTCGGCGGCGATAGCACTCCGGTCCATGCCGCGCACGACTTCCGCCAGCGGTTGGCCGGTACCCGGCAGCACAAGGCCCGGGACGACTTCAAGCAGGGGCACGGCCAGAAAGGGGCGCGTGCGTATGTCGGGATCCGGCACCATCAGATCATCATCGCAGATTTGCAGGTCTGCATACAGCGCGATGTCCAGGTCGATGGTTCTCGGGGCGTATTTGTCCGAGGTACGGACACGGCCCAGTTGTTCTTCGATCGGGCGCAGGCACTCGAACTTGAGTGCGCGGGGCGCCAATGCTGTCTGAATTGCGCACACGCCGTTGATGAAGTCCGGCTGGTCCGGGCGGTTCAACGCGGCGGAGTGGTACATCGTGGAAACGGCGGCCAGGCGCTGCGATGCTGCCAGGAGCTGGAGCGCCCGCAGGATGTTGGATTCGGGCTCGATATTGGAGCCAATCGAAATATAGGCATCGGCCAGGGGCGGCATGTCCGCATCACTCCGGCTTCCGGCGGAAGATGTCCACAGCCACGCTTTGCGCGAAACGCAGGGCGCCGGGCTTGTCGAGGGTGACTCGAACCGCCTGGACGAGCGGGTGTTCGAGGCATACGTCGGCGATGCGCTGCGCGAGCCGCTCGATGAGATAGCAGTCCGAGGTTTCGACGAGCGCAAGGATGGACCGTTTCACGGACTTGTAGTCGACAGTATCTTCTATGCGATCGCTGAGGCAGGCCTGTGTGAGGTCCGCGTGAAGGGTCACGTTGATGCGCACATCCTGTAGATTGGTACGCTCTTCGGGATTGATGCCGACGATGCAGCGGCACGTGAGATCCCGGATGTGGATCTGTTCCAGTTCGCGCTCAGCCATACATCGCCCCCCGCAGGTTGCGTCCGCCGTCCACGTAGATAAGCTGTCCCGTGATGAAGGTGCTTTTCAACAGGAAGATTGCCGCGGCCGCGACATCCTCCGCACCGCCGTAGCGATTCAGTGGATTGGAGGAGGCCAGATTCGCGAGATACGACTCGTCTTTCCCCTCGGGAGGAAGCACGAGGCCCGGCGCGATGGCGTTGACCCGCACGAGCGGGGCGAACTCCACGGCCATCATGCGGGTCAGGCTAAACAGGGTCCGCTTGCTAAGGTGATAAGCGATGTGTTTGCGATCGTAATCCGCGATCATGCAGTCAAGCATGTTGACGATCGCGCCGGGCCTCCCGAGTCCCGCGAAGGCGCGGCCGATCAAGAATGGACTCAGCGCGTTGATATCGAGATTCGCGTGAATGGCCTCAGGCGTCACGTCACGCAAGGAGGATTCGGGGAAAATGGACGCGCTGTTGATGATGTAGTCGATTGGTCCGGCGATGTCTTGCGCGCGCGAAGGTAATGCCGCCGCCTCTTCTAAGTTGGCAAGGTCGGCCCGCACAGTCCACGCGCGGATGCCTGCCCCGGCGAGTTCATCGGACAGGGATTCCGCTTCGCACGCGGAGCGATTGAAGTGAATGACGACGTTTGCGCCTTCCGCGGCGAGCGCCTCTGTGAAGGCGCGTCCGAGGCGCTTGGCGCCGCCGGTGATCAGTGCTGTTTTGCCGTTGAGTGATTCCATGAACTGGCTTTCATGCTACGCCGCCCTCCGCCCGGGCGGGTCAATGGTTACCACAACAGCCAATCCCGCGGAAACATTTCCGGTATGCGCTATCAGGCAAATAGAGAGTCAGCTCCCATGCGCAAAGTCCACCTGATTATGCCGCAGGCAAGCCTGCTCGATTAAAGCGGCGGCAAGCCACCGCACTCCATAATGTGCTCACCCAAGATCATTTTGGCATCGGTGGATATAGGCTGCTGACAGGGATGCGTGCGATGCGCGTGCGGTCGAGGCCGCCTTCGCGCGTGGTGTCGCCCGCGCAATAGCCCAGGAACACGTTGTCTCCGATGAAGTCCATGGCGATGTAGCAATACCACCCCGCTGGCGAATCCTCGAGCGCGATGGGCGCACCCCAGGTAGCGCCGTCATCGCGCGAGATCGCGGCGGTGAGCGGTGTGCGCTTACCCTTCAACGCGTCGGAGATCGCGCGATGATCATTCCAGACGAGCAGCAGGTCGCCCGTACTTGGAATACGCTCTATCGTCGCCGGAGACACGGGCGCGATGATGTCCGTGCGCTCCACAGGGGACCACGTCACCCCGCCGTCCGCGCTGAACGAGCGCATCTGGCAACCCTGATCCGTGCGGCAGAACATGAGCAAACGGCCATCCTTCAATTCCACGATACCGGGTTCCTGCAATCCGCTGCCACTGGCCTCGGGCGCTTCAAGGAGCGTGTCGCTCACGCGCCACGTGCGGCCATTGTCGTCGGAAAGGTAACAGGTTGCCTGGCCGCGGCCTCGGAATTCCCCGCCCGGCAAGGTGTGACGCGCAGTCGGGATGATGAGGCGTCCCGATTTCAACTGAACCAACCGATCGTTGTTGACGACGAAGTATCCGATTTCGCCGATCGCCTCGACGGGCTCGCTCCATGTCGCGGCCTCATCGATGGAGAAGCGCAACAAGGGGCGGCAATCAGACTTGGAGTTCTTGCGCAAATAGAAGAGCACGATTTCGCCGCTCGCGAGGCGCAGCAACGAAACGGACATGACATTCATGCCGCCCTCATTCTCGACGACAACCTGATCTTCGGTGGTCCACGTCGCGCCTCCGTCGGAAGAGTAGCGCGCCGCCAGATGCGCCGCTCCAAAGTCACTCGAGCTACCGGTGAAGTGCGTGTAGACATACATGAGGCGGCCATCCTTGAGTTGGATGATGTCGCCTTCCGAGTTGCGGGGATTGCCAGGACCCGGTGGCAAATCGAGCACGGCGAAGCCGCCTGTCTGCACCAGGCCTTGTGCGGCGGACGCAGCCGCAGCGGCGCAGAGCAAGGCCAGCACTGTTAGATGGCGCATTGCTATACTCCCGTGGCAGGCGTCTCTTGCGAAGGCGCATCGCCTGGCTCGGTGGGCGCTTCCTCAGACTTCTGTTCTTCCGAGGGCTGAGAAGTGTCTTCCGTGCCCTCCGCCGCGGGTTCTTCGGCTGGCGCCGGCTCTTCAGTTCCCAACTCCTTGACTTCCTCTCCGGCGGCCGGAGCCTGGGCTGCCACTTCCGCGATGTCGGCCGAAGGCACGATTACCGCCATCGACATATCACCCATGCCGCGCATCATCGACATCATGCCGCTGCCGCCCTTGACGGAGCGCATGACCATGAGGCCCACCAATTGACCGTCGAGCGTGAATACGGGAGAGCCCAGACCGGTCTGCGTGGGGTCGTTTCCGGGGATGTAGAGGGTGCGCGGCTTGGTGACGACCGAATCCACGCGCTCGATGGAACACGAGTAGGCGCGGCCTGCGACGCGGCCCAGGCGATTGATGGTGATGAGCGGATCAAGGATCTGGGGATTGCCCGCATTCGCGAGATCCACCGCGGGCAATGGCTCCTTCGGGGCTTCGAGCGGCCGCACGAAGGCAAGGTCGAGGTCCTTATCGCGCAGCACAATCTGCCCCGGAATTTCGGTCCCGTCCTCGGTGAGTATTTTAAGGTCGGAGACCTGGCTGTTCATTTCCAGGCCCTGCATGTCCTCGCCGGACATCTCGGCCATGTTTTGAAACATGCTGGTGGGGTCGGTTTCGCTGAGCGCTACGACCGTAAGGCCGGATGGATCGACGACCGTACCCGTCACTTCCGCCTTGTCCTCCATGTCCTGCGAGCCGAAGCCAGGCATGGATATCTGCTGCTTGATCACCAGCTTGATGGTAACCACCGCGAGCCGGTGTTTCTCGAGTATCTGGCGGCCCTTGTCGGCCAGTTCGTCGGCCTGCGCGCCCATGCACGCGATCGCAAACACGACTGCCGCAAAGAACCCGGCAACTCTCTGGGACATGAACTACTCCTTTCCTTTGGACGCTGAATCGTCCCACTTGGGTTCAAACTCGAGATACGCGCGATGAATGCCGCGTTCAATCAAGAAAACCACGGCGCTTTTCGCGCCGGATTCGATGGCTTTCATCGTAGTTTCGAGCGTGGCGACGTCGGGCACCGGCTGGCCGTCGATTGCGACGATGAGATCGCCGACATCAAGGGTGCCAAGCGAGGCCCAGCCGCCCGATTCGACTTTGGTCACGAGCACGCCCGTCTTATCCAAGGGCCACTTTTCACTCGCCTTGTCGAGGAAGGTGATATCGCGCGCCGTGAATTCGAAATTCTTGTCCTCATACGCCTTCATCTCGCGGCTCTGCTGAGGCGCCGCGGCCAGGTCGATGGGCAACTTGATCTTCTCGGTGCCGCGCAGAACTCCCAGTTCGGCCGACGAACCTATCTTGTACTGGCGGATGAGCGTCTCGAGTTCCTCGTAGTCCTCCTGGGTAGCGGCTTCGAGGGGTTCGCCGTCGACGGCATAGATCAGATCGCCGACCTGCACGCCGGCCTTCTCGGCGCTGGCGCCGGGGTAAACCTGAATGACGCGATGGCCTTTGAGTTCGGGATTCTGCATCTGCTCAGCCATTTCGCGCGTAATGACCTGGGTGCTGATGCCGAGCCAGGCCTTCTGCACTTCACGCGGGGGATCGGGCAGTTCCTTGATCCCGACTTTCACGACCGTGAGATATTTGAGCGCCTTGCGTTCAAACTCCACCATGACAGGCGTTGGCTCGGTTTTGCCCTCGGTCACCTCGGAGGTAATAGTGCGCAGGGTTTCCACATTGGTGACGGGCTTCCCGTTGATAGACACAATCACATCGCCACGGTTGATGTTGGGTTTGGACTCGCCTGCGGGACCGCCCGCCGCCACGGTGGACACGTAGACGCCGTCGGTCGTGTCTCGCTGCATCTCCTTGGCATTGACGAAGGAAAGGTCGCGCCCCGTGATCCCCCACTGCTTGAATTCCTGCTCCTTGGGCTGCACCTTCTGATACTGGGTAGGCGTGACCTTGAGCGTCACCTCCTTGCCATCGCGAAAGACGACGGCTTCGACTTCCTGGCCGATGGGCAGCGCAGCCACGAGGGCGTTGTACGCCGGGATCTGTTCTTCAAAGCGGACATTGATTTCCTTGCCGCCGAGGCGCATCAGCACGTCGCCGGACTGGAAACCTGCGGCCGCGGCCGGCGTATCCTTGATGGCTTCTCGCACGAGAACGCCGCGGCGTGTGGTGGGCGCGGTCCGCAGCAGCGGCTGAACTTCAAGGCCCAGCCATGCGCGCCGGACTTCGCCGTGCTCTATAATCTGCTGCGCAACCTCTTTCGCGAGGTTACCGGGGATCGCGCCGGAAAGGCCGAACCGGATTTCGTTCACGCCGATGGCCTCGCCTTTAAGATTTACGAGTGGACCGCCGGAGTTGCCGCCGTAGATGTCGGCGTCATGCCCAATCCACCGCACGAGAGAGCCGACATCCTCGCCGTCGAGCGTGAAGGCGCCCCAACGGCTCATGCGCCCGGGGATGACCAGTTCCGTATTGCTCACGATGCCAAGTGTGACCGACTGGGAAAGCGCCATGGGACTGCCCATGGCCAATACGTAGTCGCCAACGCGCAAGTCGGAGGAATCGCCGAAGGTCGCTGTCGGAAAGATGCGCGAGCCATCGGACTTGAGCTTTATGACCGCGATGTCCGTCTGCGCATCCGTGCCGATCAGGTCGGCCTCGATGATCTCGCGCGTGGACAAGGTGCAGAACATGCGCGTGGCATGACCCGCCACGTGGTGGTTGGTGACGACGTGTCCCTCGCCGGTGATGATGGTGCCGCTGCCCGTGGCCTCGTACTTCTGTTCACGGCCATCGCGGTAGTCGGTCCATACGACGGCGATGCGCACGAGCGCGGGCTTGACCTTCGCAATTGCCACATCCACCGCGGCGCGGACGGAGTCCGGAACCTCTTGGGCGACAAGAGCTGGCGCCCCGGCGAACGCGGTCACGGCGAGCAACGCGATAGACAAGAGCAGGGTCCGGGAATTCCTGAACTGCATACGCTTCGAATCCTTGTAGTAGCTTGGAGTCTGGGGGTTCATCTGGCCAGACGGCACCTCGGCCGCCGACTGGCGGGCAACGGCGATTTTGCGGTGCCCATGACTGCGGGTCAAACAACGCCAAGCGATTGGCGTCAATCCTTGCAGTCCACTCACTCATTCGCAGCCATTTAGCACACCGTGCGGCATTATGGCGAGGGCTGTCCCCCTGAGTCAAGCGCACGCCTTTCCTATCTCACGGAATGGCACACAGATACGTTTCGTTGGACGCGCGCGTCGCCCCTTATTCGGCGAACGCCTGGGTGCGCGCGATCAGCCGTCTGCGCCGCACATAGCGCGGCACCGCGCCATGGGTCGGTGAAAACAAGGCGGCGAGAATGAAGAACAGACCGCTCACCACAGCGATGGCTGCGGAAGTCGAACTGTCCAGGGCGGACGCGAGCAGGTAACCGCCCACGGAACTGAGCGCGCCCAGGACGGCCGAGAGGGCGAGCATGGCCCAGAGACGGTCGGTGAGCAGGTAGGCGGTGTTTGGGGGAACGATCAGGAGGGCCACGACGAGAATGGCGCCGACGCTCTCAAACGCCCCCACGGTCGTGATCGACACGAACGCCATCAAGAGGTAGTGCCAAAGGGCCGCGTTGATACCGACCGCCGCGGCGAGGCCAGGGTCGAATGCGCAGAGCTTGAGCTGCTTGTAACCCAGGGTGACGAAGAGCGTGTTTGCCACGGCCACGGCCAGCAGGATCCAGAACGCGCGTGGGCCGAGGTCGAACTCTCCCCAGAATGCGCGATACAGGGGCGCGTACTCGATTTCACCGTAGAGGACGCACTCCGCGTCGAGATCCACATGGCCGGTAAACGCGGAGACCAGAATGACGCCGAGCGCGAACAACCAGGTGAAGGTAACGCCGAGCGAAGCGTCCGCCTGCAGGCGCCCGTGCCGCTCGAGCGCGCTGGTAAGAAAGGCCGTGAACAGGCCGAGCGCGCCCGCGCCCATCATCATGGGCAAGGTGTTGCGGCTGTGCGTGATGAGAAAGGCGATCACGATGCCCGGCAGGACGGCGTGACTGATGGCATCGCCCATCAAGGCCTGGCGGCGCAGCACGAGAAAACAACCCACGAGAGCGCAGGAACCCGCCACGAGTGCGCCTATCACGATGATCCAGATGCCGTCGCTCATGTCTGCTCTCCGGCTTGCGCCGCCGGGTGACCTCCGGGGATCCGGCGGGCATGCGGGTCCTCGCCGGGATTTGCGAGCGCCGCGGTGAGGCGTGCTTCGAGTTCCGGCGTAATGATGTGCTCGATCTCTTCCGCATCGTCGTGCACGTGATCCGCCGCCAGTTCGAGTTTTGTGGCGAGATACAACTCCCAAAGGCGATGGAGGCGAGTCAGCCGCGCACCCGTTTCTATTCCATCGGAGGTGAGCGCATAGCAGCCCGCGGAATCTTCAGCAACAAGGCCCTTCTTCTCGAGTTGCGACAAGGTTGAAAGCAGTGCGCTCGCGCGCATGGGCCGGTATTTGAGCAATTCCGTCTCGGAACAGGATGCGTCCAGGCGGTTCTCTCTTTCTCCCAATACATAAAGGGTGCGCAGAATGTTCTCTTGCGCGGTCCGGCGGCGCGTGCGGCGCGTGCGGTTGAAGCGGGGCACAAAGCCGCGCAGCGGCGCAAAGAGCAGTGAGAACGCGAAGAGCGACGTCACGGCGATGACCATCCAGGGTCCGGTAGGCATGCCGGGTCCGAGATAGCTGATGTAGGCGCCCGCCGCGCCGCTGAGCGCGCCAAACACGCCCGCGAGAACAGCCATGATGCTGAGCCGGTCGGTCCAAAAGCGGGCCGCGGCGGCAGGAGTGACCAGCATCGCGGACATGAGGACTACGCCGACGGCCTGGATGCCGACAACGACCGCCAAAACAATGAGGGTGGCCAGGACCACTTCGAGTACACGGACGGGAAGGCCCAAGGTCTGCGCGAATCCCGGATCGAAACTGATGATCTTGAATTCCTTGTAGGCCACCGCGACCGCGCCCAGAATGATGACGCTCAATATCGTAAGCGTCCACACATCCCGGTCGAGCATGCTGGGGGCCTTGCCGAGCAGAAATTTGTCGAGCCCGGACTGGGCGGCGTTACCGCTGTGCTGGATGGACGTCAAGAGCATGATGCCCACGGCAAAGTAGACGGACAACACCATGCCGAGGGCGCTGTCTTCCTTGCAGCGCGTGTAGCGCGTGATGAGGTCGACCGAGATGGCCCCAAGCCAGCACGATACTGCGGCGCCCGCAAGGATGATGAGCGGGTCCTTTGTCCCAGTCAGCAGAAACGCCATGCACACGCCGGGCAGCGCCGCGTGGGACAGGGCGTCGCCCAGCAGAGCCCGCTTGCGCAAGAACGTGAAGCAGCCTAGCACTCCAGAGCACAATCCAAGAATAATACAGCCAGACAGCACGAGCCGGACGTTGATGCTTGGCAGCGTGAAGAAAGACAGCCACGGCGGGAGCGCGCCAATGGTCATGGAGAGAGTCTCGGAAGTGTCAGTCACTGGCGTGCGTTCCATTCCTGACGGCGCAGCTTCTCCCCCACTTCGGTCAGCAGGTTGAGGCGTCCACCATACGTCTTGTGGAGATTCTCGGGGGTAAACGTCGAAGCCACGTCGCCAAAGGCTACGAGCCGGAGGTTAAGAAGCATGACCGAATCGAAGTACTCGGGAACCGATTGGAGGTCGTGATGCACCACGACCACGGTGCTTCCCTCGGCGCGCAGTTCCTGGAGCAAAACAACGATGGCTTTCTCGGTAGCCGCATCGACTCCGGCGAAGGGCTCGTCCATGAGGTAGACCTTGGTCTGCTGGGCAAGTGCGCGCGCGAGAAAGACCCGCTGCTGCTGGCCCCCGGAAAGCTGGCTGATCTGCCGGTGCGCGAAATCCTGCATGCCGACCTTCTCGAGAGACTGACGGGCAATCTCGCGGTCGCGCTTGCGCGGTCTCCCGAAGAGCGACAGATGTCCATAGCGCCCCATGAGAACCACATCGAGCGCGGTCGTGGGGAAATCCCAGTCCACGGATTCGCGCTGCGGCACGTAGGCCACCAGACGGCGCGTCTCGTTGACGGGCTTGCCGAACACCCGGACCTCGCCCGATGCGAGTGGCACCAACCCCATGATCGCCTTGATGAGCGTGCTCTTCCCCGCGCCATTGGGTCCTACCACCGCGATGAGCTGGCTCTCCGGAAAAGCGGCATCCACATCCCACAGGACGGGCCGGTGGTGGTAGGCGACCGTGAGGTCGTGGACTTCGATAGGCGCTGCGGGTGCATTGGATGTCAGGGTCATCGCAGAGCACCCACGATGGTGTCCACGTTGTGGCGCACCATGCCCAGGTAACTGCCTTCGGGAGTTTCCGCCTGGCCCATGGCATCGCTGAAGAGCTGCCCGCCGATCTTCACCTCGGAACCCTTGTCTTGCACACCGCGAACAAGGGCCTCGATGGATTTCGGGGATATCGAGGATTCCACAAAGACGGCCTTGATCCTGCGCTGCACGATGACGTCCACAAGCCGCGTCAGGTCCTGCAAGCCATACTCAGCGGTGGTGCTGATGCCCTGGAGTCCCATCACCTCGATGTCGTACGCGCGCCCGAAATAGCCAAAGGCGTCGTGTGCGGTCACGAGAACGCGCTGCTCTTTGGGGATCGTCGCAATCTGTTCGCGCGCGTAGGCGTCGAGTTCTTCCAGTTGCTTACGGTAGGCCGCGGAATTCGCTTCGTAGTCAGCCTTGTTGGCAGGGTCCGCTTCGATGAGGGCATCACGGATGCGATCCGACACACGTGCCCAGAGCGACACGTCAAACCAGACGTGCGGGTCGAACTGTCCCGCGAATTCGGGAGGTTCGCGCAACAGGTCTTGCGGGATGCCGTCGGTGACCTGGATCGTCCGCACCTTGTGGGCCATCTGCACGAGCACGTCGGCCATCTTCCCTTCGAGATGGAGGCCATTGTACAAGATGAGGTCCGCGCCGGTGAGTTTGTCCAAATCGCCGCGCGTGGCCTTATAAAGATGCGGGTCCACACCGGGGCCCATCAGGCCGGTGACCTCGGCATGGTCTCCCGCAATCTGTTGCGCCACGTCGGCGATCATGCCGATGGTGGCGGTCACCTTCAGAGGTCCGGTGTGGGAAATACCGCCACCCGCGGCCGCGGCAGGCGCAGGACCACCACCGCATCCCGAGAGAATCAAACCCATTGCACAAGCGAAAAGAACCGAGTTTGAGATTCGAGTAGTCATTGCTGTCTGTACCGTTTCCATTCTTCCAGGAGACCTTCCTGGCTGTTGAGGAACCCAAGGAATTGTTCGAGGCGTTCGCGGACGTCCCGGTCGATGGCATGCTCCATCCTGCAGGCATTGGCCGAGGCGGGACCCGCATCGATGCCTAATACGTGCTCCAAAAACTCCCGGACCAGCGTGTAGCGCCGCTCCAGGTCCGAGGCCAGTTTCAAGCCGGCCTCCGTCAGGGTGACGTAGCTGTAGGGGTCGTAATGGATGAATCCCCCGGCGGCCAAATGGCGCAGCGCGGTAGTTACCGAGGATGGCGTAACTCCTGCCGCATCGGCAATTTCCTTTGACCGGGCAACACGCCCGGCGCGCACGAGCCGAAGGATGACCAGGAGGTAATCCTCCTGACTGGCGCTGATGGGGCTGCTATTGACTTGTGCAGACACGAATAATAAACCTTGATGAACTATTTTAACCTTAGATAATATATTACGCCAAGACTAACTTTATGTCAAGAGGTTAATTTTTGGAGAGGAAACCGGGTCGATCAGACCGATCGGACCGATGGGGCAAATGGGGAAGATACAAATGCGGTCCGATCGGTCTTATTCGTCCGATCCGGCCGATTCTTCGCTGCGCCGGCGCAGGGCTTCGGCCACCTCGGCCATCTTTTGACGGCCGAGGTCGTAGCGCAGGAGAATGAACACCGCGAAAAGCGCGGCCACTGTGGCGGGCGCGGCGTAGAGCACGCGCATGCGAAAAAGGGTCTCAGCGGTCTGCACGGCATCCTCGCCCGGGCGGTAGTGGACGATGTGGTCGAGTGCGAAACCGGTCCAAAAGATGGCGGCGGCGTTGTAGAGCTTCATCAGGAAGGAGTTCGCGCCGTAAAACATGCCCTCGTTGGCCTCGCCGCGCTGCCACTCGCTGTGGGTGGCAATGTCCGCGAGCATCGAGGCGGGAAAGATATTGGCGGCGCAGTAGAAGAAGGCCTGAAACAGACAGTAGAGAATAAGCAGGGGGAAGGACTTTGGTGCAAAGAGCCAGAAGCTCGAACCGTAGGTGAGGCCGATGCCCAGGATGCCGATAAGCAGGCAGGTGCGCTTTTCAAGGTGCTTGCCGATCCAGTTCCAGACCGGGAGACAGAAGACGCCGAAGCCGATGGCGAAAAAGATGTACAAAAAGAAGGCGTCGCGAAAAACGGATAAAGGTCCTGTGAGGTACTGCTGGGCGAAGGGCGTGTTCCAGGTCTTGCCGAACCAGTCGTCAAGCAGAAATGTGTACATCCAGAGGCCGGCGAGCACGCCTGCCTGATAGGTAAAGACCGTAAGAAACAGGGTCAGGAAGTGCCGGTCGCGAAGTGCGAATCCCAGTGAATGACCTAGGCCCCGGATGTGCTTGGTGAGATAGGCGCGGGCATCGCGGCGGCGCGCGGCGAGGAGGGCGTGCTGCTCCGCGGACAGGGGAGGTTCTTTTACGAACAGCACAATGACGGCATAGGACGCGATCATGACGATGGAGCACAGGACGGCGAATTCCTGGAAACCGCGAATCTCGTCGCCGCGCCATTCGCCGTAGCGGCGGACGAGGGCGCCCCACGTCGTGCCGAGGTAGGTGCCGGCCTGCATCCAGGAGACGAGGGTCGTGCGCACGCGGTACTCGCGGGCCAGTTCGGGAATCAACGCGTAGTACGGGACGCTGGTCATGGTCACGCCGATGGTGAAGATGACCTGCATGGCGATGAGGAAAAGGTAGAACTGCCAAAGGGAAAGGCCCGCGGGGGCAAACCACATGCCTATGACGCCGACCGCGTAAAACAGGGCGCCGATGGCGATGTACGGCATCCGCCGACCGAAACGGCTTTCGGTGTGATCGGAGATGTACCCCATCAAGGGGTCGGTCACGGCATCGAAGATGATGGAGAAACCGCGGACGTTGCTGATAACCGAAGCGGGGTAACCAAGGTATTTGGTAAAGTAAAGCTGCAGCTGGACAACGATGGTGTTCGGGCCGGCGCTGCCGAAGGTTCCGAGGCTGAACAATGCCCGCTGAATGGGGGTGAGTGACTCTTGTCGCGGCGCGCTGGGCAAGGGCTGAAACCTCCTGGCTCGCGTATGGTAGGGAAGCACGAGGAGAAAGTAAATGGCGGATGCTTCAGTTCTGCACAGATTTCGACCGGCTCTCCTGATCGGCGTCATGGCGATCTCGGCATGGGCCGAGGCCCAGGCGGTAAGCGAGATCGCGCGCGGGCATTCGTGGGTGAGCCCCTATTGGGGGTATTGCGCGCCGAAGATTGTGTTTGATGGCGAGACGTACTACACAACAGGCCTGTGGGGAGCGACACCGGAGACATCTGAGGGGGTCGTGTACAGGCTCGCCGATGGCGCGTGGCAGGAGGGCGTGCGCCTGCCCAACATCTATCAACCCGCTACGCTGCTGCTGGATTCGGAGCAACGGCTGATTGCCGTGTACACACGGCAGGAGGCGCCTGCCGTGTTTCTGCGCGCGAAGGCTCGCGGGGACGCACTGGAGATGGAGGAACTGCCCGCACCGCCGGACATGGTGAACGCCTACTACCCGGGCGCGGCGATTGCAAATGACATTCTGTCGGTCGCCTACATCTCCATCCCGTCCTACAGCATGTATCTCGCGCAACTGGATCTGAAAACAAAGAGCTGGACACCGTCTCTTTTGATGAGCGCGGGACAAATCGAGACGAAGCCCAAGACTGCCTGGACGTACCCAGTCCTCATTCCCGCTGAAAATGGACTGCATGTCGTGGCGTCGAACTGTCCGGATGGCGGCGAAGGTAATTCGTACAACCAGGTTTGGTACCTGCTCTACCCCTCGGGCGCAACCGAGGCGGCGCGAAGGGAGCTTGTTGCGGAGAGCCCCGTGGGAACCAACGCCTACGCGATGGACATGGCCGTGGACGCGAATGGCGGCATCCACGTCGTGCATATGTGGAACGACGTCAAGTATGGCGATCCGCTTCCGCCGGAGAGCGCTCCCGCCGGCACTTACGATTCGTATCGCGGCCCTTCAACGGGCATATGGACCCATGAGCGATTGGGTCCCATTACCCTCGCCGGGTTTCATCAGAGCGGTGAAGACCTTTCCTTGATCATGGAGGCCGGCGGGACCTTTTCCCTGTCGCGGTGGAGCCCGGACAAGCGCACATGGGAAGCGCAAGAAAATCTCATTGAGACGGCACAGGTTCCGGCAGGACCTTCGTTCGTGGATGTGTTACGAGCGAGCAGCGGAAGTGCCGTACGTCCTGAACCCGTTCTGGTCACCGATGGGCTGCTGCCCGCGGTGGAAGGCCAACCTCAGACCCGGATGTTGTGGGCGGTGTTGCCGCGTCCGTAATGCTCAGTCTCGCGTGACCTGGTAGATATGCAGCCGCCGGAGTCCGGCGAGCGACGTGCGGTGGAAGCGCAGCCCTCTGCCACGAAGCTGAACTTCGATTTCACGCCTTGGGTCTCCCGCGGGACCATCATAAACGACCGCCCAACACGTGGTGCCGGGACGGCTCTGCGCGACAATCGCACTCAGGAGGTCGTCGACCGTCACCACGTGGGTAAAACGGCCTTTGAGGGACGCTGCAAGGTACGGCTGCAGGAGGCTCTCCCCCACTTCGTTCCACCCGATGACGGGCTCATCCGCGCGCGCGGATGCCTGCAGG
>JADLCA010000726.1 GCA_020847495.1 Candidatus Hydrogenedentota bacterium
CGACCAGCACGGCCGCCACGAGATCTTCGCCGGCAACAAGAACGTCTCGCTGCGGTCCACGGACCACAACCTGGACCTCCGCCCCGAGCACGTCAACTTCAAGAAGCAGACCGATCTCGACGACCTGGGCATCGCCAAGAACGCCCGCGAGGAAAAGATCCGCGCCCGCGACCTGAAGCTGAAGGTGCAGCAGGAAGCCGAGAACGCCAAGATGGCCAAGCTCTACCGCGAGGTCGTCCTGAAGGAGAAGCGTCCGGAAGGCTTCGTCGGCATCGAGAACCTGATGGGTTCAGCCACGCCGAAGAAGCAAACCGCCGAGGAAGAAGTCGGCGCGATGGGCGACTAAGCCGCCACCAGTTTGGGACCCCCGGGTCCCGCGGCATGGGCCCAGACACCTTTGCCTGCCAATGAAAAGCCCCGTTGGGAATCTCCCAGCGGGGCTTTTCGTTTGTCTGGGCTGTCTGGGCCCGGCGCGCCGTATGGCGCGGGCGAGCGGTTACCAGCGGTCGTCGTAGCCGCGCAAACGGCGCAGGTCGTCCATGCGGGCGCGGATAATCTGGCGGTCGCGCGGATGCAGTTGATCGGCGCGGGCGAGGTCGCCCATGTTGTCCAGCGCGCTGTTCAGGCTGCCGCGGTCAAAGCGGCCGCGGGCGGCGTTGCGGTTGAAGTCATCCAACTCTTGCAGCGCTCGGCGGAAGTGGTTGGCCTCGTGGTTGTCCACGCGGGCGCGGCGGAAGATCATCTCCAGGTCGCGCATCGCCGCGGGGACGGGATTGCCGCGCATGCCCTGGCGGCCGTAGTCATAGCGTCCGTCTCGACCGTTGTCCCGGCCGTAGCCCCCGCCCCGGTATCCAGGACCGTCATTCCGCCACTGCGCCACAGCGGGCATCGCCATCGCGGCTGCCATGGCCATCGTGAGAAGGAGATGTTTGCCCATCGTTGTTGCCTCCTGCCGAGTAAAACGCCGCGCGGAGGCGGCGCGTTACATGCCCATTTCAGCCAGGCGGGTGGTGGTTTTCCACCAACGCGAGACGGCCGGCATAGGCGCGCAGGTCGGCGCTTTCCAGCACACGCTTGTCCGCCCCATGCCGGACGAGCGCGAGCATCACCTGACCGAACTCCACCGTGGTGACGAACTGGTTCGGCAACAGGCGGCGCAACAGCGGCATCAAGGGCTTCAAAACCGCGTAGAACAACCGGTAGGCCGGCGTCCGCGAGACTTCGCCATGCATGGGCACGATGCCGGCCGGCCGCAGCATGTAGGCGCTTCGGAATGGCATGCCCAGCAGGGCGTTCTCCGTCTTCCCCTTCACACGTGCCCATGCCACTTTGCCGCGCTCCGTGCTGTCCGTGCCCAGGCCGGAGACGTAGAGGAACGTCATCCCCGGATTCAGCCGCAGCAGCGTCCCGGCAACGGCCATGGTCAGCGTATAGGTGAGCCGTTCATACTCGGCGCCGCCCACTTGGGACGAAGAGACGCCCAGGCAGTAGAGGCAGGCGTCATAGCCCGACAGTTCCTGCTCGACCCCGGCGTAGTCAAACAAGTCGGCGCGCACCAACTCGGTGAGCTTGTCGTGGCGGATGCCCGTGGCCGTGCGGCCCACCACCCGCACAGCGGTGACTCCCGGATCGAGCAGGCACTCCCGCAACACGCCTTGGCCCACCATCCCCGTTGCGCCGAAGAGCAGGATCTTCATCGAACCCCATGGTCGCATTCCTCGGCCTTCCACAGGCAGCGCCGCGGTATATGATGCGATCATGTCTCTCTTCCAGGAACTCCTGGAGGCGAGCCTCGCCAGCAAGCGCGGGCTCACCTTCTACCTCAACGGACAAACCGTCGTCGGCTATGTGACGAAGATCGGCGAGCGCACCGTGGAGGTCCGCAACCAGCAGTACGACCGCGTGATCCTTCTTCTTGACCGCATTGATGGAGTCGCCCAATGACCACCCCTGCCACTCGCCGTGCCTTTGTTGCCGGCCTCGCCGCCTCTGCCGCCGCCACGCCGCAGGCCACTGGAGGCCCGAAGCCGAACATCCTCTGGATCACCTGCGAAGACACGGGGCCGCATCTCCACGGATGCGGCGACGACTACTCGGTGACGCCGAACCTCGACGGCCTCATGAAGCGCGGGCTCTACTACAAGAACGCGTGGTCGAATGCTCCCGTATGCGCGCCCGCACGCACGACGATCATCTCCGGCATCTACCCCACGTCGAATGGCTCCGAGCACATGCGCTCGCAAACGCGCCTTGCGCCGGGGCAGAAGATGTATCCGCAACTGCTGCGGGAGGCCGGCTACTACTGCACGAACAATTCCAAGACCGACTACAACCTCGAAGAGCCAGGCAAGGTGTGGGATGAGTCCAGCCCCCGCGCTCACTGGCGCAAGCGCGCGCCCGGCCAGCCCTTCTTCGCCATCTTCAACTTCACCATCACCCACGAAAGCCAGATCCGCACGCGGCCGCATGAGTGGGAACATGACCCGGCCAAAGCGCGCGTGCCCGCCTACCATCCCGACACGCCCGAGGTGCGCCAGGATTGGGCACAGTACTACGACAACATCACCACCATGGACGGCATGGCCGGCAAGGTGATGGAGGAATTGCGCGCCGACGGGCTCGAACAGGACACGATTGTCTTTTTCTATGGCGACCACGGCTCCGGCATGCCCCGCA
>JADLCA010000727.1 GCA_020847495.1 Candidatus Hydrogenedentota bacterium
CCCCGATCCGTACCGGGCCGGCGAACTGCTCAACCTCTTCGCCGAAGCCGCCCACGCGCCCCAGTTTGCTGTGCGCGTCAACTCCCGCATGCTTGACTTGATCCCGGCTTTCATCCGGGATGCGGTCATGGGCTTGCCTCCTATTCGCCGAATTCTGGACGCCATCCTCGATGACTTGCACATTCCGCGGGAGGCCTTTACTTACCTCAACTACCCCACGCGCTTTGATTGCCGCGATACCATGGACGCCCTTAGAGGTTCGGGGATTTCCTGCCCGCGCGTGGAATCCTATGCGCCTAAACTCTGGGACTACTGGGAACGCCATCTGGACCCCGACCTTTTTCGGGATCGCTCCCTGGCGGGGGCCGTGCGCGACCGCGTCATCCTCGTGACGGGCGCCTCGTCGGGTATCGGCAAGGCCGTTGCCCTCAAAGTCGCCGAAGCCGGCGCCAAGACTGTGCTCGTGGCGCGCAAACGCGAAGAACTTGAAACCGTTCGCGAAGAAATTGAATCCAAGGGTGGACTCGCCTATGTCTACCCTGCGGACATCGCCAACATGGACGCTTGCGATTCCATGGTAGATGCGGTCCTTAACGATCTCGGTGGCGTGGACATCCTCATCAACAACGCGGGGAGGTCCATCCGCCGCTCGATTCGCCAGTCCTACGATCGCTTTCACGATTTCGAGCGCCTGATGCAGATCAACTATTTCGGGGCTGTCCGCCTCACACTTCGGGTCCTGCCATACATGGCGGAAAACCGGCGCGGTCACGTCATCAACGTCAGTTCCATGGGCGTGCTCGCGAATCCGCCCCGCTTCTCCGCATACGTGGCCTCCAAATCGGCCCTGGACGCCTTCTCGCGATGTGCCCAGGCCGAATACCTGGACAAGGACATCAACTTCACGACCATCAACATGCCGCTGGTCCGCACGCCCATGATCGATCCCACCGGCATGTACGACAACGTGCCCGCGCTCACGGCAGACGAAGCGGCGGACATGGTGTGCCGCGCCATCATCGACAAACCGAGGCGCATCGCCACACGGCTAGGGGTGTTCGCGCAGGTCATGCATACGGTCCTGCCCAACGTGGCCCTGGTCGTGCTCAACACCGCATACAAATTGTTCCCCGATACCGGCGGCCCCCGGAAACCGGACAACGGCGTGGATGCGCCCCCTTCCGCGGAAGCCGTGGCGTTCGCATCTCTGATGCGCGGGATATACTGGTAGCAGGCACGAGGAACCGGAACATGGAATTCAGGACAATCTGCAAGAGCGGCATAGAGACGCCCGTGGTCGCATTCGGCGCCTGGGCCATCGGCGGCTGGATGTGGGGCGGTACGGACGATGCCAAGGCTGTGCGCGCCATCCATCGCGCCATCGACCTGGGCATGACGCTGATCGACACGGCCCCCTCCTACGGCATGGGGCACAGTGAACGCGTCGTCGGCAAGGCCATCGCGGGACGCCGGGACCAAGTTGTCATCGCGACCAAGTGCGGCATCCGCTGGGACCTCGAAGGCCGGCATGACGGCATGGAAACAACCACCAATGAAGGCAAACCCGTCACCATGGTGCGCTGCCTGAGGCCGGAGTCGATCTTCCACGAGGTCGATCAGAGTCTTTTGCGGCTGCGTATCGATCGTATCGACCTCTACCAGTGCCATTGGCCCGATCCCAATACGCCTATAGCCGAGACGATGGACGCCCTCCTGGAGGTTCAGCGCCAAGGCAAGGTGAATGCAATCGGTGTGAGCAACTACACCACGGACATGATGAGCGAGTGCCTGAGACGAGGCTACATCGCCAGCGACCAGCCCCAGTACAATCCCCTGGAGCGCGATATCGAACGCGACGTGCTGCCCTTCTGCAGGAGCCACGAGATTGGCGTGCTGGCGTACAGTCCGATTGCACAGGGATTGATGACGGGCAAGGTAACCCCCGAACGCACCTTCCGCGAGGGTGACGCGCGGCAGAAGAAACCCTGGTTTTCCGTCGAAAACCGCACACGCATACAGGCCATGCTGAAGACCATCAAACCCATCGCGGACGCGCATCAGGCAACCCTGGCCCAAGTGGCCATCCAATGGGTCGTGTCGCAGCCCGGCATCACTGCGGCGCTCGTGGGCGCGCGCGACGAAGCGCAGGTCGAGGAGAATGCCCGAGCCGGGGCGCTCAAATTGTCGCAGGACGAACTAGCCATCATCCGCAAGGCCGTTGAAGACCTTGGCCAGCCAACGTGATCGCCCTGTGGAGGAACCGCGAGTGAGTCAATCGTGCTGAATACGCCGGTCACCATCATCCAGCCTTCGGACGGCTGGCGTTCGCTCGACCTGCGCGAACTGTGGGACCGCCGCGAGCTGCTCTACTTCTTCGCGTGGCGCGACCTGAAGGTCCGCTACAAGCAGACCCTGTTCGGCGTGTTGTGGGCCGTTGCGGGGCCGCTGGCCAGCATGGTGGTCTTCACGTTTGTCTTTGACAAGATGGCCGGCCTTCCGTCCGACGGCTTGCCGGGTCCGATCTTCTACCTTAGCGGGTTGGTCATCTGGCGCTATTTCGCCAATGCGCTGAGCGCCGCCAGCAACAGCCTCGTTGGTAATCAAACCATTCTCACCAAGGTGTATTTCCCGCGGCTCATCATACCGCTCTCGTCCTGCATCACCGGCTTCGCCGATTTCTTCGTCGCGCTCGGCGTCATGCTCGTCTTGATGGCGTATTACGGCATCCTTCCGGGCATTGCCATGTTGTTGCTGCCGTTTCTGCTCCTGCTCACGATGGCGTCCGCGCTGGGCGCAGGGCTTTTCTTCGCATCGCTCAACGTGAAGTACCGCGATGTGGGGTACATCCTGCCTTTTTTGCTCCAACTCTGGATGTTCTGCACGATCATCGTCCCCTACAGCGAAGTCGCCCAGCGTGGCGGCGCATGGCGCTTCGTCTACGGCCTCAACCCCATGGGCGGTGTCGTGGAAGCCTTTCGCTGGTGCCTGCTTCGCGGTGCCATGACCGGACCGGGGAACGCAAACGCGACTTGGATATTGCTCGGCACGGGCGTGCCCGTCGCCCTGTTCATCCTCGCCGCGGGTCTCCTATACTTCAAACGCTTGGAGAAGATGTTTGCGGACATCGTGTGACAGAGTGTCCTGCCGGGGACGGCATCCATGAACGGCGAGACCGCGATCCGCGTCGCAGGCATCGGAAAACGCTACCGCCTCGGGCAAACCCTGGACTGGGGCAGGAGCATCCGCCGCGCATTGGGGAAACCCTCGGAGAATGCCGCTGGCGAAATCTGGGCCTTGCGCGAGGTGAGTTTCGAGGTGCCGCGCGGGACTGTGCTCGGCATCATCGGCCGCAATGGCGCGGGCAAAAGCACCCTCCTGAAAATCCTCACGCGCGTGACTGAACCCACCGTTGGCCGCGCTGAACTGCGGGGCCGCGTAGGGTCGCTGCTGGAGGTCGGCACGGGTTTCAATCCCGAATTGACGGGACTCGAAAACATCTACCTCAACGGCGCAATCCTGGGCATGCGCAAGGCGGAGATCAGCCGCAAGCTCGAAGAGATTGTCGAATTCTCCGGCGTGCGCGCATTCCTGGAGACCCCGGTGAAGCGCTACTCGAGCGGCATGCACGTCCGGCTGGCGTTCGCCGTGGCGGCACACCTGGACCCTGAAATCCTGCTGATCGACGAAGTCCTTGCTGTTGGCGATGCCGCTTTTCAACGCCGTTGTCTGGGCAAGATGGACGAGGTCGCCAAAGGCGGAAGGACGATCCTCTTCGTGAGCCATAACATGGGCGCTATCCGCCGCCTTTGCCCGCAGTGTCTCTGGCTCAACGAGGGACGTATCGCCGCCCTAGGCAACACCGAAGAAGTCATCGCGCAGTATTTCGATGCTGTCAACTCGGATGAACTTCTCCCGGACCAGCGTCCGGGCCACACGGGAATTCGCATCACGCGGGTCACCGTCTCTGACACGCAGGGCCTTCCCTGCCAACAGTTTGCCCACGGAGACGACATCGCCGTTCGGATTCACTATGAGGCGCTGGGGCGGATCGTGCGCCCTCGTTTCAACCTCAGCGTTTCGGGAGGCCACGGTCTGCTCTTTGGCGCAAACATGGTGTTGGATGACATCCGGCCCGAAGCGATCGAGGGGACCGGTGTCATCACGTGCCGCTTCCGCAAGGTTCCCCTGCTTCCGCAAACGTACACCCTGTCGTTGACGGTCTATGACGCGACAGGCGAAGAATACGTGGCGCCGCCTATCCCCAACGTGGCCAGCTTCCGCATCCAGGGTGATGCCCTCGCGCTGGGCTACACGGGCGAATCAGCGGACAAGTACCTGGAGAATTCGTACACAATCCGGGTGCCTTACGACTGGGTTTTCCCCGACGGTTCCATCGGAACACCAAAATGGGCTACCGGAGGTCCAGCACGGTTTGAGGATTCGCATGACTGAACGCCAGGGAAAGACGGTGGCCTGCATCCTCGCGCGCATGAATTCGCGCCGTCTCCCCGGCAAGGTGCTTGTTCCGGTAGAGGGGGTCCCCATGCTGGAGCGCATGGTGCATCGGCTGCGCACCGCGCGCACCGTGGATGAAATCGTCATCTGCACGTCCAGTCTGCCCGAAGACCATATCCTATTGGAGAAGGCGGATGCTTGGGGCGTTGGAGGATACGCGGGCAGCGAGGAGAATGTGCTATCCCGCATCATGGACGTTGCCGAGCGCTACTCGGCAGCACTCGTCCTTCGTGTGACCGGTGACAATGTCCTGACGTGCCCGGCAACCATCGATCGCATGGTGCCGCATCACATTGCCAGCGGTGCGGAGTATACGCGCACCAACAAGTTGCCCCTGGGTGCGACCGCGGAAGTCCTTTCGGTATCCATGTTGGATCGATTGCAGTCCCTGCTGCCTCATCCGAATGAAAACCACCTTATGCCGTTTGCATATGACCCCAGACATTTCCACTGCGAGGTCCTGGAGGCCCACCCCGATGTGCGGCGTCCCCATTACGGCCTCACCCTCGACACTCCCGAAGATCTTGCGCGCTTGGGTTGGATTCATCGCGAATGCCCGGCCGGCAAAGCCGGTCCCACCTTGGAACGCGTCGTGGCACTTCTCGACAAGTATCCCGAGATTTGCCGCATTCCAGCGGATGCTCCCATTTGCTGGCCCGGCGGCGCTACGATGACCTTCAGCGCGCTTCTCGAGCTGATGGACGAACGCGCCGCCCAGGCCCGTTCCCGCAACGCGTCAAGATGAGCCACGGGTACACGAGGAGCATTCATGCTTCATCGCCCGAATGCACCTCTCGCAAAACGCGGAAACGCAGCTGTTCTTTCCTCGCTTTCTTTCAGGGCTTCGCAGTGACAAAGTCTTTCGCTCTGCGGGAGGCCCCCCATGCTATCATGCGGCCAAACGGATGGTGGCCGGATACGCATCCATCATAACGGAGGGCACAATTCCATGCGCATGTCGATTCTTCATTGGCCACGGATTACGGCCGCACGCTTTGTTACGGCAGCGACCTGTGCTTTCCTCGCTCTGATCGTCTCGCCACGCACCTTCGCCGATGATGGACTCTGGATGCAGGCCTATTCCTACGACCTCCCGGATGAGATGGCCTATTACGACGGCCTCGTGAAGGCCTACGCCGCCGAACCCGGATCGCCAAGCGTCCGCATCACGCTGGAGAAGTGGGATCACGCGCATGCCCAGATCGCGGACTGGTTTGCCGCGGGCAAAGGCCCCGACCTCATCGTCGTGCCCGATATCTGGCTCGCGGAGTTTGCGCAACACATCGAGCCTATCGATCCCTACGTCACGCCGCAGTTTCGCGCCGAGTTCCACGAAGTTCTCTACAATAAGGGCATCTACAAAGACCATCTGCTCGGGCTCGTGTGGGCCACGTCCACAAAGGCCTTGTTCTATCGCACCGACCTCTTCGAAAAAGCCGGACTCGAGCCACCCAAGACCTGGGGCGAGCAACTCGGCGCGGCGGTGGCGCTCAACGACCCGCCGAATGTCCACGGCCTCGGTCTCCCCGGCGCACGCGAATATGAGACCGACGACAACTTCTTCTTCTACTTCTGGTCGGCGGGCGGGCGCTTCTTCGACGAGAACGGCAAGTGCACGCTGAACAGTCCCGCGGGTGTGCAGGCCTTGCAGTTCTACTGCGACCTCGTCAACAAGTACCACGTCACCCAACCGGAGGTCACCACCTGGAATCGCAAACAGACCCGCGGCCTGCTCGAAAAGGGTAAGCTCGCCATGTTCGCCGAAGGCCCCTGGGTCATCGAACAGATGCGCAAGAACGCGCCCGGCGTGCCGTTCGCCGTGGTACCCCTGCCGATTCTGAAAGAGCCCGTTACGCAGATCATCACCGACCATCTCGTGATGGCGCACTACTCGCCGCGCAAGGACGAGGCCGCGCGCTTCATGCAATTCGCCTACCGCGACGAGCATCGCCTCGCCTTCGCCAAGAAAGGCATCCTCCCCGAGAAGAAAGCCGTCGGCCAGGATCCCCACTTCCAGAGCGACCCGAACTGGCGCGTCTTCGTCGACATCATCCCCTTCGGCCAGACCATCCCCCTCATGCAATGGGAAGAGGTCGGCATCGCCGTCCGCGAAGCCATGTACCAGGCACTCACCGGCCGCCAAACACCCAAGGAAGCGCTGGATGCACTCGCCGAGCTGGTGGACAAACACGTGGCGGCACAGAAATAGGCCGAGAGACAGACGAGGGCGCCTCTTCAGTACTGCCTCGCTCGTCACGCCAGTGGCGTGACAGCACAAGCCTGCGGGTACGCCAATCTCCGTGGATGCTGCAACGCGCGTTCTTTCTTCTCACGTCTCAAAGACACAGGCGCCCTCGCCTGTGTCTCTTCTTGGTCTCCCTCTCGGGTTTGTTTTGGGAGTCTTGTACTCCTACTGCAACCAAGGTCCAGAAGAAAGGAAGAATCAACCAAGGCACGACAAGCGCGTGTGGCATAGCCGCCCTCGGCTGTGCTCTTGTTGTGCCAAGGTTCGAGAAGTCCTTACTTGAGAACCCCATGCACGAAGCTCACCACATCACCTTCACTTGCTCCGGCCTTGACCGCGACCACTCCTTCGCGCTGCACCGTCTTCCCGTACGTCGCCTCCGCCTCCCCTTGTGCCAATGGATTCTTCGCCGCGTCTTGTGGATTCGCAATTAGCACTGGCATGGGAAGAGCCGCGACCAATTCCGGAAGATCGTAGTGTGCAAGGACGTTGGGATAGAAGGCTTCAGGAGTCCACACGTATGACTCTGATGTGGCGAGTGATTCAAACGACGCCAACCCGTCCAGTGCGAATACCCCCGCCGCTTTTCCGTCGATTGCCGCGACGTGGAGAGCGACCACCGCGCCGAGGCCGCGCCCGCCGATGACGACCCGCTCTGGGTCGATCTCGGGCCGGCTCCGGAGGTGGGCCAGCGCAGCGACGCCATCGCGAATCCGCATCGCCATGACGGGATCGCCGAGCGCGGCGCTCACATAGGCCAGCCAGCGTTCGCGGCTGCCCCAGCCCGCCATGTCGTAGCGCTCGTCCGCGGCGCGCGTGTCGCCCCAGCCGCGCACATCCACCGTCAGCACCGCGAGCCCTTCCGCGTCCTTCTCGATAAACCGCGCCAGCCGCGTGAGTAGACCCTGCGTGCGAAGGTCCGTCCAGCGCCCGCGTTCATCGAAGTAGAGGATCGCCCCGCCTCGCCAGCCATCGGCGGCGGGATACAGATACGTCGTGGGCAACGCGATGTCCGGCTCCGGCTTGAGGAGGAGTTCCTTCACATAGTGAAACCAGACCAAAGCCGGCTCGCCCTCCTCCACCTCAGGCGCTGGCGCGCTGTCCTGCACTCCGGCCAGGGTGCGCGCCGCCACGAGCGGGTCTTCCTGGCGCGTCTCGCGCAACGAAACGGCCGCCGCCTGGTTGACCGTAAACATGTTTGTATCCTGACGTGGATGGCACGCGAGTGCCTCGGGCGGCAGCGCTTCCAGGTCAGCGGCGGTGAAATGCACCGCGGGTGGCGAAGCCTCGCCCCGCACCCATCGGTCCATCCAATCCGCGAACTGCTCCGCCATGGCCACGGTATACGCGTGCCCGCCCGGGTCGAGGAAGAACGCGAAGCGCTCTCCCATCCCCGCCGCCTTGAAGGATTCGGCCGTGTCCGACGCAATGCGCCGGCTCATGGGTTCCGCGAAGACTTCATCAGTAGCTCCCGCCATGAGCAGCACCGGCGTGGGTGCCGCCGCCGCGAGTACGTCAACGTCGTCATATGCGCCGAAGCGCCCGAACGCGAGCGTTTCCGGGCACGCCGCATAGCCATCGAGCACGGGGTGCATCGCCAGTGGCACGGCGCAGCACGAAGGCCCCGAAGCCGCAATCCGCTTGTCAAGCAGCGTGGCGAACATCGTCGTCATGCCGCCGCCGCTCACGCCGGTCATGCCCACGCCCTTGCGCATGTCAATATCAGGCCGCGTGGCCAGGTAATCGATGCAGCGCAGCGCGTCGATCACGAAATACCGGTTCGAGGACTGCCCCGTCAGATAACAGCGCACCCCATCGCGGAAATGATCGTTACCCACAGGTTTTTCGCCCGCCATGTCCGGCGGGTCAAAGGTAATCGCCACGTAGCCCCGCCGCGCAAACACCTGCGCCGGGTGCTGGTAGACAACCCCCGTTTTTGTATCGTGCCCCACCGGCACCACGATGGCGGGCCACGGCGGAGGAAAATCCCGGGCAAGCGGCAGATAGACCGACGCGTTCACGTCCAGCCCCGGGAAGGACTCAAACAGCACGTTCTCGACAACGTACCCGGGCCGCTCCTGCGAGGACACCACGCGCACGTTCAGCGGGCTGCCATCCGCCCCGTAGGGCATGGGGCCCAGCGCGTCACGCACGGATGCGCGGACGGCATCCCGCCACGCCTGCCACGCGCCGGATTCCAGGTCCTCACGACGCCGCGCCGCGGCTGCATCCAGCGCCTCGCAACTCCTGCGCACCACGTGCCGGGTCAGCATCGTCCGCAAGTCGAGTTCAGCCGCCACGGGACCCAGCGAGTATTGCTGAGCCGCCTCGGCCCACGAAGGATCGCCCCCCGCACCCACAAGACATAACAAGACCACGAACGCAGTCATGCGCAGCCCCTCCCTTCCGGCAAGTTCACGGCCGGTTCACCGCGAACCAAGCTCCCCGGAGTCTACACCTCAGATGTCCCAGCCTGATAACTAAATGGGCGGCAGCGGGCTCCGCGATATTGCGATCCCACTCGTAATACCCATGTCCCGACGGCACCCCGCATCCCACAGTTCCCATGGGTGAGGGGACAGACCCCGTGTTTCGCTCCGCAAAGCCTACGCGAAAGACGGGGTCAGTCCCATTCAACTGCCG
>JADLCA010000728.1 GCA_020847495.1 Candidatus Hydrogenedentota bacterium
CAGAGGACCTTGAAGCGCTTTTCCTTGCCGTAGCTCGCGCCCTTCACGAGGTCTCCGGTGATGTGCGAGGCGTTGGCGCCCGACCCGCCGTTGCCGAAGATGAAGATCTGTCTCCCCTCTTCTCGTGCCTGGTCCAGCAAAGTCAAGAAGGTGTTCAGTTGCGCAACGTCGAGATTGCGAAGCACTTCGGTGAGTCCGGTGAGATAGTCTTTGATCTCGTTCACATAGGGCATGGGTAACGTTTCCTTGTTATTGCACAATGGAGTAGCCCCACGTGGGGCACCGAAGTATAGCACCTGGCGCCTAGGTCCGGCCAGTTTGCAGCCAATACCTCACAGCGTCGAGTACCGTGTCGAAGATCGCGTCAGGAGCGCCCGTCTCGCCGTGCGAGGCACATCCATTGCCCGTGCGCACGCCGAGTGCATGGATCCTGGCGGCGCGGGCCGCGCCGACATCGCGCCAGGAGTCTCCGATAAAGCACGACGCACTGAGATCCAGCGGAAGCTCGCGAGCAGCACGGTGGATGAGCCCCGGCTTGGGCTTGCGGCACTCGCAGTCCACCTTGAACTCGGGGTGTTCGCCCTCGAATCCTCCGTCAGGGTGGTGCGGGCACACATAGATGCGGTCGAGCCATGCCCCGCCCTCTCCCAGCTTCATGTCGAGACACCCGTGAATCTCGTCCAGCACATCCGCGGTCAGGAAACCCTTGGCCACGCCCGGCTGGTTGGTGATGAGCACGGCGAGGTGCCCCGCCTGATTGATTGCCTTCACCGCCTCGATGGCGCCATCGTGCAAATGGACGTCGTCCGGGCGAGTCGTGCCGAGAGGTCCCGCGTCCTGCGTCAGAACTCCGTCGCGGTCGAGAAAGACCGCCGGGCGTTTTTGCGTCCAATTCATGCGGCCCATGCGCCCGGAAGCGATGTCCTCTTCAACGAGCTGGAGGCGCTCGACCGTACCCACATCGCGAAGGTACTCGGGCGTGTTGTAGGCAAGGAGCCGTTCATTGGCCGTGAGCATGCGTGGGAATACGTCGTTGTTCAAATCCTGGCGCGTATCCGGGACGATGTAATCGAATACCTTGGGCGAAAGGACGTATACCGAGCCAAATACGAGGTTGCGGTGATAGCGTCCATCTCGGACGCCCCTCGGAAGAAATCCACGAATACGGTTTTCGGGATCGGCGAGGACAAGGTCGGAGGTTCTGGGGTGGTCATTGGGATGAACCACCAGCGTGGCGCAGGCGTTGTGTTCCACGTGGAACTGCAACAGCCGGGCCACGTCCATTTCCAGGGCAATATCGCCGCAAAGAGCAAGAAACGGGTCATTCCCAAGCAGAGCACGCGCCGAAGGCAGGGCTCCGCCGGTACCCATGGGTTTGGATTCGTTACAAAAATGGAGGCGTAAACCAAGACGTTCGGCCTCGCCCGAACACCCCTCCTTGAGGGCCTCGTGCAGATGCCCCGCGAGGACAGCCACCTCGGTGCACCCATAGCGGCGCAGCAACTGGAACTGCCGATGGATAATCGGAACTCCGGAAACCGGCACGAGCGCCTTGGGGATGGCATCTCCCGTCAAGGTGTGGAGGCGGGTGCCGCGTCCACCCGCGATGATGACCGCTTTCACCGACCCATCCTCTACTCGTTGAGTTGTGTGTATGACCGCTTCAAGAGCCGCATTATCGTAACGATTGGCATGCGAAAACGCACATTGAGCAAAAGGGGGCTATCTGGCATAATGGCGCGCCAGCGCAAGGGTTGGATGGGATGACACACGTGTTGCTGCAACACGATGAAAGGTGAAACGTGAAGAAGGCACTCATTACGGGAATCACAGGTCAGGATGGTTCTTATCTTGCCGAGCTGCTTCTTGAGAAAGGCTACGAGGTCTACGGTCTGATCCGCCGGTCGAGTTCATTCAACACGGCACGGCTCGATCACATCTACCAGGACCCGCATGTGCCGGGACACCATTTCCATTTGTTGTATGGGGATTTGTCGGACGATTCGGCGTTGATCTCGACGATTGCGGAGATCCTGCCGGATGAAATCTACAACCTGGGCGCGCAGAGTCACGTGCGCGTGAGCTTCGACGCGCCGGTCTATACTTCCGACATTACGGCCATGGGGACCATTCGGCTGCTCGAAGCGGTGCGGCGCGTCGGGAAGGACGCCAAGTTCTATCAGGCCTCGAGCAGCGAGATGTATGGCAAGGCGCAGGAGGTGCCCCAGACCGAATCGACGCCCTTTTATCCGCGCAGTCCGTATGGCGCCGCCAAGGTCTACTCGTACTGGGTGACGGTCAACTATCGCGAAGCGTATGACATGTTCGCGTGCAATGGCATCCTGTTCAATCATGAATCGCCCCGCCGCGGCGAGACCTTTGTGACGCGCAAGATCACGCGGGCCGCGGCGCGGATCAAATTGGGCATGCAGGACAAACTGTACATGGGCAATCTGGACTCGAAGCGCGATTGGGGCTTCGCCAAGGACTATGTGGAAGCCATGTGGCTCATGTTGCAGCACGATACGCCCGATGACTACGTGGTCGCCACGGGCGAAACGCACACCGTGCGTGAGTTCCTGGAAGAGGTGTTCACGCACCTCGGCATGGACTACGAGAAGTACGTGGAAATCGACCCGCGCTATTTCCGGCCCACTGAAGTCGACCTGCTTATTGGAGACGCGTCCAAGGCGCACAAGACGCTGGGGTGGAAACCCAAGGTGACGTTCAAGGAGCTTGCGCGCCTGATGGCGGATGCGGATCTTCGGACCGCGGAGTTCGAGTTGGCCTCGGGCAAACCACCGGTCGTTTAGGGCGTCAGTTCACGGCGCCGGTTCTTCGCTTGCGCGTCGACCCATGGGTAAGTTTCCGCGATGCCGCGCTGGAGGCTCCATTGGGCCTGCCAGCCGATCGAGGCCATGCGGCGGATGCTGAAATTGCGAGAGCGCACGCCGACCGGTCCATTGACATGGACCAAACGCACGCGTTTGCCCGCGGCGCGCGCGACTGCGGCCGCCAGTTCATCCACAGTCACATACTCGGGCGACCCGATATTGCAGGGCCCCTCCAACCCGGATTGCATGAGCAGGCGGATGCCATCGACAATGTCGTCGACGTACGTGTATGAACGGACGGCGCTGCCGTCGCCCCATACTTCCACGACTCCCTCATCGGCTGCTTCGGCCAACTTGCGGCACAACGCGGCAGGAGCCTTTTCGCGACCGCCGGTCCAGGCGCCGCCGGGGCCGTAGCAGTTCTGAAAGCGGCCGATGCGCACGGTCATGCCGTGGCGCCGGCCGAAGGCCATGACGGTGCGTTCCGCATAGAGTTTCTCCCAGCCGTATTCGTTGTCCGGCAGCGCGGGGTAGGCATCTTCTTCGATCAATTCCGGTTCGCCGGGCCTCATGTCGCGGTAGACACAGACGGAGGATGCGAAGAAATAGCGAGGCACAGCGGCCTTCGCCGCGGCTTGCGCCATGTGGATGTTGATGAGCGCGTTGTTGTGCATGATTTCGCATTCCGCGGAGTGAATGTACCCCATGCCGCCCATGTCGGCGGCGAGTTGATACACCTCATCGGGGGTGCCGCCAGGCAAAGAGAGGACCTCCGCGCAGTCGAGCGGGTGACGAAGATCCAGTAGGACGAACTCGTCGGCCTCAGAGTCGGAGAACTCGGGATGCCTGCAGTCCACCCCGCGGACCCAGTGGCCTTCGCGCTTCAGACGTCTCACCAGGTGGCCCGCGATGAAACCACCTGCCCCGCACACTACCGCTCGCTTCACCAGCCGGCGTCCTCCGCACCCCCGGGACTATCTCACCATACGCAGCCGATTCAAGGTATTAGCCTGCCCGTCTGCTTGTCAAATATAAACAGTGCACGCGAACGTGTCTCCACGCCCTGTCTCGCGGTACATATTCAGTGCGTGGGTGCAGGCAGGGATGCCGGCGCTCTTCGTAGGGCGGGATTTGGTCCCGCCTTCTTCGCGAAATCGCGATATCTGCCGCTCTATCTAAGAGCCGGCAGGGATGCCGGCACTCCAGGTAGGCGCTCCAGGTAGGGCATTGCGCGCAACGTGGATTTGCTGTCTCCCACACGCAATGAGGATGTTAGGAGGGCGGGAACAAATCCCGCCCTACGAAGAGCGCAGGCCGTTGCTGTTGGTGAGGTCATGTCGATAGAGGAAGTGGAAGGAAGATCGTGCCTGAAAGCGTTGCCTTGCCAGCCCGGGTCTGGCGACTCTGCCTGGGTAAAGCGGCGCTTTGCATGGGGCTGGGGTATGCACTAGAATTCGGCTTCCGCAGCCAATCACGGCAGGGAAAGGCGTCCCGGTACGGTATGCGCAGGGACGCAGTTCCGGGAGACACGGCCAAATGCCTTTGAAGATAGAATCTACGGAATTGGAGGGGGTCCTCCTTTTGGAGTCGCCGCTGTTCGAGGATGAGCGCGGCTATTTCACCGTGCTGCATTCCATTGCGGGACACGCAGACGCGGGGTTTCACCAGAAGTTCGTGCAGGACAACCTGAGCAAGTCGAAACAGGACACGTTGCGAGGCATGCACTACCAGATCGAACCCCATGGCATGGGGAAGCTCGTGCGGGCAGTGGCCGGGGCCATTTTCGACGTGGCGGTAGACTTGCGCCGGGGCTCCCCTACGTTCGGAAAGTGGATGGGCCGCACATTGACAGCCGAGAATGGACTCGCCTTGTGGATTCCAGTGGGGTTCGCGCACGGCTTTCTCGCGTTGGAGCCGGACACCCTTGTCTTGTACAAGTGCACGGCATCTTGGAAGCCCGAGGCGGAACGGTCATTGGCGTACGACGATCCGGAAGTGGGTATTGCCTGGCCCATGCAACCCACCTGCATTTCAGGCAAGGATCGTGAGGCGCCACGCCTGCGTGATGCTGAGTACAACTTCACGTATCGCGAGTAGCAATTGCGACTATTCTCTTAATAGGACATCGCAGGCGAGCCGGAGCTTGCTCAGGAGTTTTCGGAAGAGCCCCCCGCGTTGGGCAGCGGCGCGCAGCTTCACGATGAGCTTGCGCTGTAGCCGGTAGCGGGAAAGCGGCGCGCGTTTGGGTGTCGAGACTTTTTGACCCAATTCTTCCAGAGGCCTCCAGATTTTCTCGGGAGGATATCCGCACGTAATCAAATCCCCGGGGTCGATCTGAGAGATGACTTCGCGCATGAGGGCGCATTTGGCGGGATCGGAGGCGAGGTCCTCGACCCACTTGGAAATGGAACCCGTCGTGGGGCGTGAATGCTGTTGGACGCCGATGGGATCGCCGAGTCCGCCGCGAGGGGCCTGCTCGCCGCTCTTCGCGCCATAGTCGATCGTGTCCTTCTCGAAGGGAATGCCGATGTAGGCGTAGATCTTCTCCATCCAGGATTCGGGGTCCTTGACGAGGTCTTCGTAGCGGACATGGAAGGCTGGAACCTCCTTCTGGCGCAGGAAGGAGGCCAGGGCCGGCACGTAGCGATTGAGAATCGGATTGTAGTTCTGGGCCACCTGATAGTCGCCATCAAAGAACGAATTCGCGAAGGAAGAGAAGGTGGCTAACGGATGGCGTGTGAGGACCACATACTTCGCGTCGGGAAAGACCTTCATCATGAAGGGGAGAATGAGGCCGTAGGCCGGCGTCTTGTCGAGGCAGATCGTCTTACCGCTTTCCTCGAGGTAGCGCCCATACAGGGTGTCGCAGTAGGCGCGGCAGGCTTCCCAGTAGTCCTGCTCCTTGTTTGGCAGTTCCTGGATGAACTGACGCTGCGCTTCCGCGGCGAGGACGTGATCGTAGGGGGCCTTATCGACGTTGTCCCATACGCCGAGATGGGCCAGGGGGGTGAGCAGATGGGGCTCGGGTCCACCCTTGATCATGGAGTGGGATTCGAGCATGCGCTCCAGCATGGTGCTGCCTGACCGGGGAGAACTAATCACGAACAACATCTGGACCGGCATGAACTTCCTCCTGCGCGCAGTGTGGTGAACAGAATGTAGCGAGGGGGTATCGCTTCTGTCAAACAGTGGCGGGAGAATTTGAATCGGTTATTTCCGGCGGCAATACTCGTGGGGAGTGTTGTGAGGAAACAGGCACGGCCGAAGGGGGAGATTGTGGGAAACCTGAAAGTGGGAGGCGTGATTCCGGCACGGTACGGTTCGACCCGGCTGCCGGGGAAGGCCCTTTTGCCCATTCTGGGCAAACCCATGATTCAGCGCGTGTACGAGCGGTGTCAGCAGGCACAGGCGCTGGACCTGGTCTGTGTCGCCACGGATGATGAGCGGATCGTGTCCGCGGTGAAGGCGTTCGGCGGAAATGCCATCATGACGAGGCGCGGCCATGTGAGCGGGACGGACCGCGTGGCGGAGGCGGTCGAGACCCTTCAGTTCGATATCGTGGTGAACATTCAGGGGGATCAACCTTTTATCGATCCGCTCATGATCGAGGAGGCGGTACAACCGCTGCTCGAGGATTCTTCGCTGCCCATGGGCACGGTGATGCATCCCTTGGCGGACACGGCAGACCTTAACGATATTGGCATCGTGAAGGTGGTTTGCGACCGTCGGGGCAATGCGATGTACTTTTCGCGCTCGCCGATTCCGTATGCGCGCGAGAACGTTCCCCACACCGTGTACGAGCATGTTGGACTCTATGTGTACCGCCGCGAATTTCTTTTGAAGTTCGCACAGTTGCCGCCGGCCCCGCTCGAACAGGTTGAGTGTCTTGAACAATTGCGCGCTCTCGAGAACGGATATCGCATCCGCGTGGTTGAATCCAAGTGCGAGGACCATCATTTCTGCGGATTCAGTGTGGATACGCCAGAGGATCTGGCCCGAGCGGAAGCGCTCTTGCGGGAACGGGGAATGAGTTGAAAGTCTGTCCAAGATGACCGGCGAGGGCGCCGATCCCACACTGGTCGTGGTCAGGATCCACGCGCGAGAACTCGGAATGGATTAAGCTTCGGGCATGACCGGCGAGGGCGCCGGTCCCACACTGGTCGTGGCCAGGATCCACTCGCCAGAACTCGGAATGGATTAAGCTTCGGGCATGACCGGCGAGGGCGCCGATCCCACACTGGTCGTGGCCAGGATCCACTCGCGAGAACTCGGAATGGATTAAGCTTCGGGCATGACCGGCGAGGGCGCCGATCCCACACTGGTCGTGGTCAGGATCCACGCGCGAGAACTCGGAATGGATTAAGCTTCGGGCATGACCGGCGAGGGCGCCGGTCCCACACTGATATTGGCTGTCCCTACAAATGGCTGTCCCTACAAGTGGCTGTCCCGAAGTTTGCCCGGGCGGAAGTCCCCATGATAGACTCGGCCCCTCAAAGGCAAGTCCACAGAAGCTGATATCCGGGCAACATGCAGGAATCCGAATTCCAAGATGGCGAAGCGAATCCTCCTCTTTGCAGTGAAGCTATGCGTTACCGTCGCTCTCTTCGTTCTCCTGTTCCGTCCTGAGACCTTTTTCTTGCCGCCGGACCAGTTCGGGGGCGTGAAGCCGGGGCACATGCTGCAGGAACTCCGTGAGGCCGGAGCGCACAGTATTGTGTTCTGGCTCACATTCGCCGCCGTTGTGAAGCTCAGCGGGCTGTTTTGTGGAATGCTGCGCTGGCGGCTCTTGTTGAAGGGGCAGGGACTATCCATCCCGTTCACCTACATCGCGCGAAGCTGGTTCATCGGAAGAGCCGTCGGCATCTTCCTGCCGGGAACGATTGGGCTTGACGGCTACCGGCTCTACGATTCGTCGCTCTATACGGGCGAGGTGATCAAGTGCACGACCGTGATCGCCGTGGAGAAGTTGATCGGCTTTGTCGCTTTGACATTCCTGGTCTTTGTCACGTTCCCGCTGGGCTTCGCGCTGCTCAAAATCAATGTGGTCATGTTGGCGATCATCCTGCTTGTGCTCGCGGCATTTGTGACGGTCGCGTTTATCGCGCTGTTGAACCCGCGTGTCATTCAGGTGCTGGTGGCAGTGGTGCCGACTCCGCAGGCAATCCGCAACAAGGTCGACAAACTGGGCGCGGCGGTTACGGCGTACAGCGGAAGCCGCACGAACCTGATCGCGGCGGTGTTCCTGGGCCTTGGTGTTCATTTGGCCACGTGTTTCATGTACTTCGGAACCATGATGTCCATTCGAGCGGCGAACACGGGGCTCGCCGATATCCTGTTCGCGAGTCCGCTCATGATCTATGGGACGGTGCTTGGGCCCTCCATCGGCGGAGAGGGCATACGCGAGATTGTTTTCGTGACGCTTCTGGGTGGGAAGAGCGGGGCAGCCTCAGCCGCGACGTTTGCTCATCTCGGCTGGTGGGTGGGTGAAGTGGTGCCCTTCGTGATCGGCGCGTTGCTCCTCCCCTTCCACATGCGTCCCAGCAAGGAAGCCGTGCAAGCAAAACTCGCCGAGGCGCGCAGAGGCTCCCAGTCCCGGGAAGGGCTCCATCTCGAGCCGGCCGCCATCAAAGCGTATCGCGACAAGCTAATTGATTGCGCGCTTGGAGGGGTCTTGGCGGGACTGGCGGGCGGCGCCGTGGTGGGTCTCGCCGAAGCGGCTTGGCTGACCAGCAGGCAGGCGGGCCTCACGGAATTGGTGGCGTACTGGTGGGCGCCTCTTGCCTACGGCACCGTCTTCGCGGGCGCGGGCCTTGGCTTGGCCGCCGTGCTCTCTTTCGTCTCTCTTATAGTCGATCGTTTTCCGTCGCGGGCGTGGGCGTTCGGCATCTGTCACGGCCTGATTCTTGCCGGAGCGGCACTCGTCATAGGGTTCTTCCGGTACCGCCAGGATATTCTGGGGGAACACAATCCATCTGCCGGCCAGTTTCTCGTGCTTGCGCTGCTCGCCGCCGGAATCGGTGTAGCAGGTCTGCTGCCGGGAACTTTCTTCATGCGACTTGCGGGAAAAACGCGCGCCCGCGCAGCGTTGAGCGCAGCCGTCATCTTCCTGATGTGGGCGGTCGCGGGCGCCATACTGTCCGCCGTTTTGAAGCCCGAGGCGAAGGCGGCGGCCTTTCAGGCAAAGGATGGCGCGAAGGGACCCAATATTATCTTGATCGCGGTGGACACGCTGCGTGCGGATTACTTGAAGGCGTACACGGAAGGAAAGGCGGTGGCGGAGACCCCGGCCATCGACGCGCTGCGCGCCGATTCGGTGCTGTATCAGCATGCCTTTGCTCAGTCGTCCTGGACCAAGGCCTCGTTTGCCACCATTTTCTCGGGGATGTATCCGGAGGCACACAGCGCCGTGCAGAAGGACTCCGCGTTGCCGGACAGCGTGACGACTTTTCCGGAGATCCTCCGGGACGCGGGATACTTCACGGAAGGTTTCGCGAACAATGCGAACATTGCGCCTACGTACAACTACGGACAGGGATTCGTGGAATACCGGTATTTGAGTCCCGACTATCTCTTTGGGGCCGGACAGTCCGCCGAGAAGATGACTCTGTACAAGATTCTTCGAGAGGTCTATCAGAAGGTGATGGGCCGGCTGCGTGGAGATCGCATCAATGTCAGTGATTTTTACCAGCCCGCGGAACGGGTGACCCAGGAAGGGCTGGACTGGCTGGATCGCGCGGAACGCCCGACGGATACCCCCTTCTTCCTCTTTCTGCACTACATGGATCCACACGACCCTTACATGGACCATCAAGACCCGGGGGTTGGCTACGCCCGGGTACGGCTAGGATTGAATCCGTCAGTGGACACGTATCGCGAGTTGTTCAAACGTGTGTACAACGGCGAGATTGAGTACTGCGACACGCACATTGGCGAACTGCTCCAGGGGCTAAAGGACCGCGGCCTGTATGATGATTCCGTTATCGTGTTCACCGCGGACCACGGGGAGGAGTTCTGCGAGCATGGCGGCTGGTGGCACGGACTGACCTTGTACGACGAGCAAATCGGCATCCCGTTCATGATCAAACTTCCCCAGAATCAATTGGCTGGCGAAACGAACACGAATATCACGCGGCATGTGGACCTCGCACCCACGCTGTTGCAGTTCGCGGGGCTCGACAGGGCTCCCGCCATGCAGGGCAAATCACTGTTCCAGGCGGACAATGTGACCCACGCCAACGGGGACGGGCGTGTCGTATACTCCCATTTGGATTTCGAGGGGATCCTCCTGCAGGCGGTTCGCACGCCATCGACGAAGCTCATCAAGGCGAACGAAGGCAACAAACGCAATCTGAAACCTGTGGAATTGTATGATGTGGCAAGCGATCCGGGAGAGACAGCCAATCTCGCGGGACAGAACCTGCCCACCGAGCAGGAGATGTTCGACTTGATCGATCAGATGCAGGCGGCCGCACTCGAGAATGCGGTGGAGCCTGAGTTGATTGAGACGCCCGACGACCTCAAGGAAAAACTCAACGCGATCGGATATGGCGGGTGAGTGGGACAGCCATCCGGGCAGATGAACTGGAGCAAATAGCAGGCTTATGAGAATTGCTGTCATCGGCACGGGACACGTGGGCCTCGTTGTGGGAACGGGACTCGCCGACACCGGCCACTACGTCTCCTGCGTCGATCTCGACACGGACAAGATCGCGTGTCTTCAGCGCGGGGAACTCCCGGTTTACGAGCCGGGGTTGGAAGAACTCGTAGCACGGAATGTTGAAGAAGAGCGGCTGAAGTTCACGACGGACGTCTCGCAGGCAATCCGGGACGCGCTGCTGGTGTTTATCTGTGTGGGCACGCCGTCCACGGCACACGGAGACGCGGACCTAAGCCAGGTTTACGATGCAATTGACAAGATTGCAGACGCGATGCCGGGATACCGCATCATCGTGAACAAGAGCACATGCCCGGTGGGCACGACAGAGGCGCTCAAGCTGCGGCTTTCGCAGAAGACGAAGCAGCCGTTCGATGTCGTGGTGAACCCCGAGTTTTTGCGCCAGGGCGCGGCGGTGGACGATTTCATGCGCCCGGATCGCATCGTCGTGGGGTGCGAGGACGTGCGCGTCGAGGAAATCATGAAAGAGTTGTATGCGCCCTTCCTGCGGACAGGCAAACCCTTATTGTTGATGAGCATCCGGAGCGCGGAGATGTCGAAGTACGCGGTCAATGCGATGCTGGCCGCGCGTATCTCGCTCATGAACGAGTTTGCGAATCTGTGCGAGGCGTATGGCGCGGATATCAATGAGGTGCGCGAGGGGATCGCGGCGGACTCCCGCATCGGACCTTCCTACATCTTTCCCGGCATCGGTTTTGGCGGGTCCTGCCTGCCCAAGGATTTGGTCGCGTGCTCGCACCTTGCGGCGGCAAAAGGGTTGAAGGCCCACGTCCTGGACGCGGTCACGACGGTCAATGTGGACCAGCAAACCCGTTTCGTCGAGACCATTCTCGCCTATTACGGGCACTGCGTTGCGGGAAAACGCATTGCGCTCTGGGGCGTGAGTTTCAAGCCCAAGACGGACGACCTACGGGAGGGTCCGGCGCTGCGCGTGATCGATGCCTTGCTCGAAGGCGGCGCCGAGGTGGTTGTCTACGATCCCGCGGCCGACGCCAACATCCACAAGCATTACGGCGACCGGGTGCGCGTTGTCACGAAGACCTATCTTGCGCTGGAGCAGGCGGATGGTTTGGTGATCACCACGGAGTGGAATGAGTTCCGCAGGCCCGATTATGAGCGCATGGCTTCGCTGATGCGCGAGAAGGTCATCTTCGACGGGCGCAATCTATACACGACTAAAACGTTGCGCGAACATGGATTCCGGTATTTCAGCATTGGCCGGGCAAGCGTGTAGAGCCTGCGCACATGAAGAACACCGCACTCATCACCGGGGCAAACGGATTCGTCGGGCAGGTGCTTTCGCGGTATCTGCGCGAGCGCGGTTGGAACGTGCTCGGTGCCATACAACCCCCGGCGGAGCAGTCGGACAGCAGCTATCCCTGCGACCTCACGAATCGCGATGAGGTCGAGGGTCTCGTCCAGTGGGCAGCTGGTGTCACGCACGTCTTTCATCTTGCCGCAGTGACGTTCATCCCGCAGACGCAGTCGGATCCGGCGCTTGCCATGGACGTGAACCTCAACGGGACGATACGTCTTCTCCATGCGGTGCGGGCGTGCGCGCCAGCCTCGCGCTTCTTGTATGTGTCGAGCGCGGCGGTATACGGGGTGCCAAAGACACTGCCGATCACTGAGGAGCACCCCCTGAATCCAAACGAGCCCTATGGCATCTCCAAAGCGGCGGCGGATGCTTTCTGCGACTACCTGCACCGAAGCAGCGGCATGGACGTGGTCCGCGTGAGGCCATTTAACCATAGCGGGCCAGGGCAAGCGGACCACTTTGTGCTGTCCAGCCTGGCGCGCCAAGTTGCACGCATCGAGCGGGGAACCCAGGAGCCGGTGCTCCACGTGGGCAATCTGGATGTCGCCCGGGATTTTCTGCACGTGGACGACGTGGTTCGCGCATACGAATCGCTCATGGAGAAGGGTGAGGCGGGGCAGGTTTACAACGTGTGCTCGGGAGTATCGCATTCCCTTCGATCCATACTCGAGACTCTTCGGGATCACGCCTCGGTGCCCATCCGGCTTGAGACCGATCCGGAGC
>JADLCA010000729.1 GCA_020847495.1 Candidatus Hydrogenedentota bacterium
ATGTGGTTCATCAACGCGGACCTGTTCCTCGTGGGATCCAACCAGACTTTGCGAATCGATTACGCAAACGCGGCGAAAACGTATGGTAATCCGGAGATCGGCCCGCGCTTGCAGGCGGCCGGCATCGGCGATCTCACGGAACTCCTCTCGTGCTTCTTCATGGGCAAGGAGAGCATGACCGCGTTCAGCGAAGGCGGCAGCCTCATGGTGGACGACAGGCCCTGGGCCGAGTTCGTCGCGCCGAAGCTGATGTTCGATTCGACCGTCGACAGAAGCCTCGAGACGCTCAAGCCGTTCTATGCATCGCCTCTGGAAATGCTCATTTTCGCCGGGATCGACAAGACCGAGGAGGAAGCCGCGCGCGCCGCGCTTGCATTGCGGCATGAGGCCCACAAAGTCACGCTCGATGGCGAAGTCCTGCTGTACCGGGGCATGATCGGCGGAAGCCAGGAAGAGACGTTCATGGCGGCGCTCGATATCGATCCCCGCGATTACACCGCGCGCTTCTATCTCAAGGACATCGCGGTGCAGCGCATGGGCCTGTTCATCCGTTGGAACGAGCTGGATAATGCCCGCGCCTTTCTGGCGAAAGTGCAGCCTTACCTGGGCGATGACCTGGCATACGCTCTCATGGAAGGCGACGTGCTTTTCGCTGAAGAGAAGCACGAGGAAGCGGCCCGCGCCTACCGGCGCTACCTCGACCTCGGCGGCACCGAGGCACGCGCCAGCGAACGCGCCGGTTGAAGACAGATAGGCCGTCCCGTAGACTGCTTGGCACTGGTGACGAGGCTGACCGCTATGCGCACGTTCAATCATGTTGGTGCAGTGCTGTTGCTTCTCGGTGGAATGAGCGCCGCCTTGTGCGAAACCATGCAAACCGAGTCATTCGATCAGGATCCGGGCTGGGATGGCCTGAACAACCGCAGCGAAGCGTTTGAGCGCCGGACTGTCACTCAGGATTTCGGGTACACCCCCGAAGCCAAGACCGGAGAAGCGCCGGGCGCGATCGGCGGCTCCCTCACTCCCGACGGCACGCCCGCATACTATGCGACGCCAATTCCTGCCAGCACCTTCGATACGCCATTTCAAGCTTCGGGCACGATCCGCGTTGACAAGGGACCCGGCAACGCGCTCTTCGGGTTCTTCAACGCGGGCACGATCAACGAATGGCGCACGCCAAACACGATAGTCTTCCGCATCAACGGGCGCGGCGACACATTTCACGCGCATATCGAGTGCGCCACGTCGAAGTGGCGCGCGAACGCAGGCGTCATCGGAACGTATGACAAGGTGGCGGATCGCATGCATCCCATCGAGTTTCCCGGAGACAGCGTGCATACATGGTCGCTGTCGTACGACCCGGCCGGCGGCGACGGCCACGGCGTGATCGCCGCCACGTTCGATAATGAACGCGCCGAGATCAGACTTTCCGAAGTCCTGCGGGCCGACGGCGCGGCTTTCAACCGGTTCGGCCTGCTGAATGTCGTCAAACACGCGGACTCACCGGGCTCCTTCTGGATTGGAGGCTTGACTCTCAACGGCGAGGCGGTGGGTCTGTACAACGACCCGCACTGGGAAGCACTCAACAATCGCAAGACCTACGTGACCGACAATGTGCGGCCGCGCTTCAACTTCGGATACAGCCCAACCCAGTACGCAGGGGGAATAGCGGCGGGCGAGATGGGCGGCCTCTTCTTCCGCGGCGACTGCCGCTATCCTGAAAAGCTCGCCTACTACGGCGCGAGACTCGGCACGTTGACATTGGAGAAACCGCTGCGGGCCTCGGGTAAGCTGGTGTTGCGCCGCGCCATCTCGGACAGCACGACGCTGCTCGGCTTCTTCCATTCCACGCATAGCGTCGAAGTGAATGAATCCCAATCGCACAGCATGCCGCGGGATGTGTTGGGATTCGCCATCGAAGGGCCATCCGCGCAAGGTTTCTATCTTTACCCTGTCTATCGCGTTCATGGCGAAGGTGAGAACAATGGTGTCGCGCCCGGGTCACGCCTCATTTACCCGGACGGGATGCCGCACACCTGGGCGCTCGAATACACGCCTGCGGCAGACGGCGCGGACGCGCGCATCACGTTGACCGTCGATGACACGACCGTGACGATGCCTGTCAGCGCGGAGCACGTGGCCACGGGTGCCTCGTTCGATCGCTTTGGACTGATCACGCCGTGGATAGACGGGAACGGCCAGGTCGCCTACTTCGACGACCTGACCTTCACCGCGAAACAGTAAGTACAAATTCAGTTGGGCCGTTCGAGGTGCGTCAGCCAGCCCTCGTCAAACGCCACGTGCTTGATCGAATAGCGGCGGTACGTATACGTGATGTGAATCATCCCGTCCGACGCCTGAATGATGCTCGGATACGAGAATTCCCCCCAGTCCGCTTCGAGGGTCCGCAGATCCGTCCAGGTCGCCCCGTCGTCGTGCGACTGGATGATATTGAACGGCGTGCGGTCATCCTGGTCCGTGTCGTTGAACACCAAGACGAGCCGTCCGCTCTTCAGCTTGGTCATCGCGATACCCGAATCGGGGTTCTTCAAGTCCGTGGCGATCGGCGCGGACCACGTCGCGCCGCGATCGGTGGAAACACTCTGCATGATGCGGGGCTGATGCCTCATGAGACACAGCAGCTCGCCGTTGTCGCGCTGGACCACCGTGGGCTGTCCGCCGCCACCGCGAACGAATCCTGAACGCGTCCAGGTCTTGCCGTCGTTCTGCAGGTACAGGAGGAAGGAGCCGTGGGTCTCGTCGGCCTCGCCGCTGACGGGAAGTGCGAGCGTGCCGTCGTCAAGGGTTAGCGGCACGTTGCGCGGCAGCGACCCGAAGCTGTCCGGCAGTTCCTCGTCGGCGCTCCATGTGTGGCCGTTGTCGGTGGAACTGCGCACCATGAGACTGCACTGCCCCCAGCCCGAACCGCGCCGGATGGGCCTGCTGCTTTCCATACGGCCCCAGATAATCACCATGCGGTCGCCGGGCGCGCGAAAGATGACGGCGTTTCCCGGAGGCTGCGCGGGATTCCACACGAGCCGCTCCGGCACGGACCACCGGCAACCGCCTTTCTCCAGGCGCGCCAGGTACAAGGCCTGATCGTCGGCGGACTCATAGCTGCCCGCGTACCACAGGCAGAGGATGTCGCCGTTCGGCGCCTCGGCTACGGTCGAGCAGTGTGCAACAGCCACCTTCGGAATCTTGGTGTAGATCAGTTCCGACGAGAAGGAGATGGTGCCGTAGGGATCCGGGATGTCGCGTTTCGCGCCGAGCTGATCGATGGGCGTCCCATTGACGGGCGTCGAGGCTTGCGCGACGGGCTTGCCCGCGAGCAACGCCTTGATAGCGGCCTCAAGTCCCGCTTGCTCGTCCTTTCCGCCGAGTCCGCCGTGATACTGCACGATTCCCTTGGGATCGATCAGGAAGAGTTCCGGCGTGACCGTGGCTCCGAATTGCTTCGCCGCGCTGCCATCGGCGTCGCGGTGAATGGGAAAGCGCAGACCGAGGTTCTGGGTGAACGCGCGCAGTTCTTCGCCATCTTCGGCTGGGTTCGAGCACACACCCACGAAGAGCACTTCCCGTATGCGGTACTTCTCATAAACGGCGCTGATGTCGGCGATCTGCGCGGCGGTCGCCTCGCATCGCGCGGAAAGAAACACGACGACCGTGCCCACGCGTTCGCCGTAATTGTCCATGATGCGCGCCTGGCTATCGAGGGTCTCGAAACGAACCGGGCCGGCTGCGTCTCCCACATTCAGCGCTGCGGAAGGCAGTGAAAACGTGAACATGGCTGCTAGCAGCAAAGTGGAAAGCATCAAACGTCGCATGATGGCGGTGTCTCCTGTTGCATTCGATGGGGACCGGACTCGCTCGTGAGTGTACGGCGCAACACTGCGCGCATCAACTGAGCTGATGTGGAATACACCGGTCCGATCAGTCTGATCCGTCCGATCCGTCAGATACATGCATCCGGCATCAACGGCGTGCAGTTATTGCGACTCCGCACTGGAAACCCGGCCCGCGGCCGGGCCATCGCAAATCCGCACCGTCGCGCCGCGCGGACACAGGCGGAACAAGCGCGCGGCATCTGCCGGGCGCATACGGACACAGCCTGCGCCCGTGGCCGCGCCGATGGATGCGGCGTCATCCGTGGGGTGAATTCCGTAGCTCATGGGCACGCCGTCGCACGCAAACCCCATCCAGCTTTCGCCGAGCGGGTTGCGCGGGTCGCCGTACGGTACGGTTTCGCCGCGGTGGTACCAGGCGGGCTTGGCAATCTTGTTGGCGATGGTGAATTCCCCGAGTGGCGTAGAAGCATCGCGGCCCACACCCACCGGGAATTCGGCGGCAAGACGGCCATCCTTGTACACCCGCATTAGAAATGCGGCGCGATCGACCTCGAGCAGCACGCCCTGGCTCGATTCACCCAGTACGCGCGATGGGGGCTCGGCGCTGCGGCCGTGCGCACCGTCCCCATCGATGCCACCCCTAGCCACAGTATTAGAGGACGCCGGCCTGTCCCCGGTAGACACAGGGCCAGGATCTCCGCCCTCGAGCACCTCTTGAAGCGGCATCGGTCTTCCGGGAAAGCCGTCCCCTTCCAGGGCTGTAGCCACTGGAGGACCGGCGCTGCCGGGAATCTTGGGGTGCATTTCCAGTGTGTAATCGCCATGTACCGAAGTGAATGTGACGTGCGAAGTATTGTGAAACAGCGTGGGCGAGGCCAGTTGCGGGACCGAAGCGAACGTTTCGTCCGGACTCTTGGAATCTTGCTTATCCTCTTCAGGCGCCATGACTTCCGGCGCGGACGTATTCTCGCTCGCGGCCAAGCTTCGGGCGGCCCGGACCTTTGGTGTATCGCCGGGCCACAACAAACCCAACAGGGCCAACAGGAGCAGCAAAAGAACACCGGGAACTGCGCGCGCAGTGCGCTTCTTTTGTCCCGGCGGGGAGATCTTCGGCAGTGCTTGGTGAGGACCAGGGACTTCAACAAGCCTCAGGTGCCCTTGCGCAGGAATCGCAACGGTCGGCCATTTGGTGTTGGAGAAGGAAACCCCTAACACGCAGTCGTGCGCGCCGGTGCTCTGCACGCGCGCAACCTGCCCGCGCACGCGTATCTCCTCCGCCTGGGGCTTGCCTTCCTGGGGTTCCAACTCGATATCGACTGTCTGTCCGCGCGTGAGAGGCCGATGGACGCGGATCCCCATCCCGTCACAGCTCATATCCACGGCCGTGCCGGTCACATGCGGTACAGCGCCTTCCGCGCAGATGATCACGGCCTTGCGTCGGACCGGGACCCGCCGCGCGGAACGACGCTCCCCGATGGGCGTATCCGCAGCGATCGCCATCGTAAAGTGTCTGCGCCGTCGTTTGTTGTGGGCGCCCCCGCCCACAATCCCAAGAGCGCCAGTATAGCATAGGTTTTGGGGATCGGACGGATTGGACGTACCGGACGTATCGGACAGGCCCAATTCGTCCGATCTGTCCGATCAATCACGGCGTCGGCTGCCTGGGGGCTGGGAATCCCTGACTCCAGCGATCCCATTGTTTCGCTGAATCGCTTGCTTCTATAATGCCGCCGTGGGAAAGAACTGGCGAACTGGAACTGGCGTCTGGACATAGCGTTGATACCATCTGTCAAACAGCCGCTGTCGGGGTGGGGGCGTTTCCCCAGCGAGGACTGCATCGTCTACCGGCCTGAGAAGCGCAAAGAACTCGAGACCATCTTCGAGGAATCCGAGCTGCCACATTTCATCGCACGCGGACTCGGCCGCAGCTACGGTGACACGGCCATCAATGGCGGAGGCGGCGTCATCTCGTTCCTGCGCCTCAACCGGATGCTGTCGTTTGATGAAGAGAGCGGCGTCCTGGAGTGCGAGGCGGGCGTCAGCCTTGCGGAAATCGTCGAGACGTTCCTGCCCCGCGGCTGGTTTCTGCCCGTCACACCCGGCACCAAATTCGTCACGGTGGGCGGCGCCATCGCCAACGACGTGCACGGCAAGAACCACCATCGCGACGGCACTTTCGGGGCGCACGTCCTGGACCTCACGCTACTGACTCCCAAGGGCAAGGTGATGACCTGTACGCCCAAGTCGCACGAGGACGTCTTCTGGGCGACCGTGGGCGGCATCGGGTTGACCGGCCTGATCCTGACCGCGCGCGTGCGGCTGCAGCGCGTCGAGAGCGCCTACCTGCGCGTCGACTACCGGCGCCTGCCCGACATCCACGCGACGTTAAGCGCCATTCAAGAGACCGACGCGGACTATCAGTACTCGGTGGCTTGGGTGGACTGCCTTGCGCGCGGCAAGAGTCTTGGCCGCTCCGTGCTGATGCTGGGCAATCATGCAGGCCCGGGCGAGCTGGGCTCACGCAAGGGCGATCCATTCAAGGTGCGCGCCAAGCACAAACCCGGCGTGCCGTTCGATTTCCCCGGGCTTGTGCTGAACCCGCTGAGCATCAAGGCGTTCAATGCGGCCTTCTATGCGATGCATCCGACATCACAGGGCAAGATCATCGATTACGACACGTACTTTTACCCTCTTGATTCCATACACAATTGGAACCGCATCTACGGCAAGCGTGGGTTCACCCAGTACCAGGCCACCTTCCCGGTAGGTCACGAGGAGGGACTGATAGGCTTGTTGGAACGCCTGAGCGCGGCCTCGTGCGCATCGTTCCTGGCCGTGTTGAAACGCTTCGGACCGCAGGGGCCGGGCCTCTTGTCCTACCCCTTCGAGGGCTATACGCTGACGCTGGACATTCCCATTCGCGCGGGGCTTCTGGCGTTCCTGAGCGATTGCGATAAACACGTGTTGAAACATGGCGGGCGCCTCTACCTCGCGAAGGATGTAAATACGCATCCCGATGTGTTCGCGGCCATGTATCCGCGGCTCGCGGAGTTCCGCACCGTGCGCAGAAAGCTGGACCCCAACAGCAGGCTTTCCTCCCGCATGGCGCGGCGTCTCCGCCTCGCGAAAGATGACAAGGCATGAGCAAAAACTCCAAAGAAGCCATCGCGATCCTGGGCGTTACCTCGTCGATTGCGCGCGCGTTGGCGGAGGAGTTCGCGCGGGATGGTCACCCCCTCGTACTGGCCGCCCGCGACCTCGACGAAGCCGAAACCATCGGCGCGGACATTCGCGTGCGCTGTGGCGTGGAAACCGCCGCGCTGGAACTTGATGCGGCGCACTTCGACACCCACGAAGCATTTGTCGAAGAGTGCCTCGAGGCTTGCGGCAACAAGCTGGGCGGCGTTGTCCTGTGCTACGGGTTCATGGATGCGCAGGTAAAGGCCGAGGCGGACTTCGTGATCGCGCGGCGCACGATTGACGTCAATTTCACGTCAGCGGTTTCCATCCTGGAGCGTTTCGCGGAGTATTTCACGGAACGGCGCAGCGGATTCATTGCGGGCATTTCATCGGTTGCGGGCGACCGCGGGCGGCAGAGCAACTACATCTACGGGTCGGCCAAAGCGGGACTGACCACCTACCTTGCCGGGCTGCGCAACCGCATGTTCCACCACGGCGTCCATGTGATCACGATCAAGCCCGGATTCGTGGACACCAAGATGACCTACGGACTGCCCAATCTCTTCCTGGTCGCCTCTCCCGAGCAAGCCGCCAAGGCCATGCACAGGGCGATCGTGAAGCGCAAGAATACGGTCTACGTGCCCTGGTTCTGGCGCTACATCATGCTGATCATCCGCCATGTGCCCGACTGGCAATTCAAGAAGATGAAGATGTAGCGGGCAAAATGAATTCAAGACACAGGCGAGGGCGCCTGTGCCACACGCGCTTGCCCGGTCTTGGGCCGCTCTTCCTATCCTCCGATCCTTGGTTTACTCGAAGACTTGAACTGCTCCAAATAGACTAAGCATTGGAGATAGACGTGTGGCACAGGCGCCCTCGCCTGTGCCTTTGTTGGTCCTTCGTGGCGGGTCTTCACGTATCGAAGTCGTTGTCTTCGCCTTCTTCTTCCGGTTCATCGCCCGTGCCGAGGATGGACATGTCCTGAGAGGCCTGGTCCATCACGGTCTGGGTAGCGAAGATCGGCGCGTTGGTCCGGCAGGCGATTGCGATGCCGTCGCTGGGCCGCGAGTCCACCCGAAGAATCTGGTCGATCTGCCCGGTGGCGCTCCGCTGCTCGATGTTGAGGTGCGCGTAGAAGGTCTCGTTCTCGAGCTTGTAGATGGTTACCGACTGGAGGTCGCCCCGCAGCCCGGCCAGCAGGTTGCAGATCAGGTCGTGCGTCATCGGGCGGCCCAGGTCGCGGTGGATCAGCGCCGCGTGGATGGCCTCCGCTTCCGGGAGCCCGACCACGATCGGCAGCACACGGTCGTCATGGCGCAAGATCACCACGGGCTGGTGGTGACTGTCCATGCTGACACCCAGGACTTCAAGGGGGACTTGGCTCATGTGGGGACTCCTTCTTACCCCCATCTTATAACGCACACGACACGCTTGTCGATTCCTGGAAGACAGCATTCAGCGCCAGTTGCACCGGTGCGCCCGGCCGCTTATCCGCGCCTCAGATAGGGCAAGAGCTGCAATGCCCGTTCCTTGCTCATCCGTTTCGCGAGTCGATCGAAATCCCGGAACAGCGCGGACGCGGGACCTTTGAGGTGAAAAACGCCTGGCTCGTTCAGGGCGCGAGCGCGCTCGATCCGGTCCAGGTCCGAGGGATGCGTGTCGAAAAGTCCCGTCTTGCGCGGGGTGACCGTGCTTCGCCCGCCGGTTCTTTTCAGGATATCTTCGGCAAACATCTCCACAACCTTTGAGTAGTCCGCGGGGACCTTCGACATGGGGTCGCCGTATTCGCGAAGACGGGCCATCATGTAATCGGCGGCCACCGTGTCCGCATACCCGAGCAGGGATGAGTGATGCATCATGCGCTCGACGGCTTCGCTTCCGGCGAACCGCACCGCGCACGCGTCCGCGAGGTATTCCATCTGACGCGAGGTATAGCTGCTTATCGCGCTCCCCACCCACATGAGGCACCACAAAACGCGGCGGGAGAGATAGACGGCCACAGTGGCAATGATGGTCGTAAGACCCATCAGACACCCCGCGTTTTCACCGCCAGCTTCGAGACGCGCGTCCCACGTATCCCGTTCGTAGACGACACGCGCGAACCATAGGTTGACCCGCTCGACAATGTAGAACAACCGCATGCTGGCGCGCTGTGAGAAGTGGCCGAACTCGTGGGCCATCACCGCGGCGAACTCTTGAACCGGCAGGTTTCCGGCGAGTGGCATTCCGATACTCAGCACCAAATCGTCGCGCAGGAAGCTCAGGAAGCCGCGCCGGAACGACGCGCTCGCGTTGCACCCCATTTCAATCTCTACCCGCGAGGGACACGGCGCACCCAAGGTGTTGCAGACCGCATACATGAACTCAAACAAAAGCGGCTCGTCCTGGGGCCGGAGTTCGCGCGTGGGGAACGGGATGATCCTCGGCGCGATCAGCGGCTTCACCATGAAGAAGACCGTGATGATGCCCGCGATAATGGGCGCAAAGTACACGACTATGCGAATCCATGGACCGCCGGCCATATTGGAGAGGAAATAGGCGCCCGCGAGCGCATACGCGACGACCGCGCCGGCAATCGCCAAAACGAGCAACACATACAGAACGGGCAACAACACCATGGCCGCCGCCGTGACGGCCAGCGCGACGATCAGCCTGGCCCCAGGCTGCGGCCGCCGCATCTTGCCCGTGAACGCCTGACGAAGCAACAGCGCATTGCGCTGGTCGCCCGCCTCCTGGCTCTCCACTTCGCCCATGCCGTGCCCCATCCCGGATTGCGTTACAGATAAGTAGCTTAACCCAGAGAAATGATAGTCAGAGCATACGCTCGGAAGCAACTACGTCCAGCCCCGCGCGGGCCAGTAGTCCGAACTGCGGCGGTCAAGAGCTCCCGACAAGAATTCCCGCGAGGGCCCCTCCAGCTGCCGGAAACCCTGTTTCCTCAAGTAAAAATCTACTCGAAATGCCATTCGTTTCCTCACGAGAAAATCTACTCCAAGGAAGTAGCGTTTGGGGTGAACCAGTAGCCCTTGGGTTCTGGGTGTGCCTGGGGGTGA
>JADLCA010000730.1 GCA_020847495.1 Candidatus Hydrogenedentota bacterium
GGGGTAAAGTCCACGCGCTCACATGGCAAGGAGGACGTGCCTGCGCATGCACGTCCTCCTTGCCATGTGAGCGCGTGGACTTTACCCCCTTCGGTTCGGACGTCTGCAAACCCAGGGACATTGGTACCGCACGAAGAACATCCCCCTCGGCCCTTCGGGCCTGCCCCCTTCCCAGGGGGACGCCGAGCGCGTGCCCTTCGGGCCGCGTGTCTTGGCACCTCAAGTCCACATGTTGCCCTTATGGCGTTTTATTATCCATATACATAGTGCAGCATAATTCCCCCTTTGAAGGGGGATGTTCTTCTCTTTAGTTTCACTTTGCGGCCTGGCAGTTCTCGTCAACCTGCGGGCTTGCCCGTGGCCTGATTTACCACGACCCGCATGCGCGCCGCATCGCTGACCGGCTTGCCCGCCTCAATATCGGCCTCGGTGAAAGCCGCCATGAGAATCTGCTTCGCGCCCTTCCGCTCGTGATCGTAGATGATGTAGATGGTTCCGTCCGGCGCTTGGACGCCGTCGGGATACGAGCATTCGCGTTCGTCAATGACCAGCCCGCCGATCCAGGTCTGTCCGTCGTCGTCGGAAAGGAACGCGGTGAGGTGCGTGCGCTTCTTCAGCTCCGGCGAGTTGTGCCGAACCAGCAACAGCTTCCCGGAAGCCAAGCGCCGGATGAAGAAGCGCGCGGTCTTTACGTGCGGAATCGTCTTGGATGGCCCCAGGACCTCCCAGGTCGCGCCGCCGTCTTTGGAGAGCGCTTCTCCAATGCCGAATGATGCGCGCACGAGCAACCAGAGGTCGCCGTTCTTCCTCTCCACGAGCATGTGCTCATCGCACGAGCGCCCCTTCACATCGCAGCTCCCGCGCTTCGTCCACGTGGCGCCCTGGTCACTGGACGCGTAGACATGTGAGCCCGTGGTGGCGCTGATATCGTGCGCGTGAGCGGGGTCAGCAACGTTTGGCTTGTCGGGCCAGATGGACACCGGCAACAGCCAATCTCCCGTGCTCAGTACGGTGGGCTTGTTCATCATGATGCCGTCGCAGATCCTGCTTGGTTCGGACCACACGGGGTCTTCTTGGTCCGGCTGGTCCGCGATCATTGCCCAGACACCTGCCCGCCCGTCCCAGTGCGTGTACCCCTGTGCCCAGAAGAACCACAGACGGCCCAGGGGATCCACCCAGAGACAGGGATCGAAGGTGCGGACCGGACCCGGCACATCGACCACCAGCTTCACGCCGGACCAAGTCGCGCCATCATCACCGCTGGTCGCCAGCATGCAGTAGTTCTCGGGGCCTTCAGTGGGTCCGCCGCCATACCACGTGGCCCACAGCCTACCTCCGGGCGCGCGTTCCAGACCCGGTATACCCTGGAAGATACGCGTGTCATCCGCGAACTCGGGTCCGGGATTGGTGATGATCGACGCCGGCGCGAGCGCAAGGTCTTCGGACGCAGACTGAGCGGCACCCGCCATGCACCCCCAGACCAGAAGAAAAGCCACTGTGATCACCTCCCCAAGCCATCGTCTTCTCATCGCGATACCCCCTTCCGTGCAGGCCAAACACAAACGCCCACCTTGCAAGATGCTCGTCCGCATTCTAAGGTCCTGTTGACCGCCGGACAAGCAACAATCTCTGGATCCGCCGCAGGGGATCACCTCCTCCCTTATCTCCCATACTTCCCATGATTCCCATAGTTCCCATCCGTCAACATCCGCGGGCTCGCCGAATTGAGCCACCCTGCGCGCATGGTGTACATTTACCCCCGTGTGCGTGGGGAATCTACGGAGCATCTATCATGAGCAAACAACTTACCCGAAGAACGTTTCTTAAAAGGACTGCTGCTGTCAGCATAGCCGCGCCGCTGATTCTGCCGCGCTTAAGCCTTGCATCCCCGCCCTCAGGACGGTTGCAGCACGCGGCCATCGGCGTGGGCGGACAAGGCGCCCACGATTTGGGCAACATTTTCAGCAGCGACAAGGTGGATGTCATCGCGCTCTGCGATGTTGATCTGAACACGCTGAACAAGGCGGCCCAGACCTACCCTGGCGCGCGCTTGTATCGCGACTGGCGCGAGATGCTGGACAAGGAAGAGAAGAACATCGACTCGGTCAACGTGTCGACTCCAGACCATACCCACGCGCCCGCGTCGATGACCGCGATCCGTATGGGCAAGCACGTGTTCTGTGAGAAGCCCCTGACGCACGACGTCTATGAGGCGCGCCAGTTGACCTTGGCTGCCCGGAAGAAGCGCGTAGCGACCCAAATGGGCATCCAGATTCACAGTCACGATTTCTACCGTACGGCGGTTCACTGGCTGAAGGAAGGCGCGATCGGCAAGGTGAAGGAGTGGCACTCCTGGAGTGGAGCCATATTCACAAACGAGACCAAGAAGCGCCCCGAGGGCAGCGACCCGATTCCCGAAGGCTTGGACTGGGACCTGTGGCTCGGCACCGCGCCCGAGCGCCCTTACAAAAAGGAAGTCTACCATCCGTTCTGGTGGCGGTGTTGGCGCGACTTCGGCGGCGGCGCCACGGGCGATTTCGGCTGTCACATCTTCGACCCCGTGTTCACCGCCCTCAACATTGGTGCTCCGCTTTCGATCACCAGCGAAGCCGAATGCGTCAGCGAGGACGTGCACCCGGCGTGGTCATTCGCACGCTATGTGTTTCCGGGAACGGAGATGACCACAGGCAAGACCATCAACGCGACGTGGATGGACGGCGGCAAGATGCCTTCCAAGGAACTCTCACCTCACCTGGCCGCGGACTTCGCGCTTCCGCCAAGTGGTTCCATGCTCATCGGTGAAGAGGGCACGCTCATCATCCCCCACGTGGCCGAACCCTCGCTGCATCCCATGGACAAATTCAAGGACTATCCGAAACCGGAATTGGCCCCGCTCAATCACTACCACGACTTCGTCGAAGCCGCTCTGGGCAACGGCGTGGCGGGCGCCAACTTCGATTTCTCGGGTCCCATGGCGGAAGCAGTGCTTCTCGGGAACATCGCAAACCGTTTCCCGGGCCAGACCCTCGAGTGGAACGCCAAGCGGCTTCGATTCTCCAACTTCCGCGAGGCCAACAAGTACATCAAGCGCTCCTACCGCAA
>JADLCA010000731.1 GCA_020847495.1 Candidatus Hydrogenedentota bacterium
ATGCAAGCCCCCCATGCAAGTCCCGCGTGCAAGCCCCGCATGCAAGTCCCGCCTACAAGTCGCGCCTACGAGTCGCGCCTACGAGTCGCGCCTACACGCGCACACATGCAAGTCCCGTAGGGACGACAGAAAGTAGCCCCGGATTTCAATCCGGGGTCCTCTGCGCCCCCCCCTTCGTGCAGTCCCGGAGGGACGGCAGAGCCCATGATGCCGCGTCATGCACCACTCCTCAGACGACCTGTGAAGATAGGGGAACACACCCGGTCCGCGACTGGAGCCGAAGGCGGAACCCGGGATGGATGCGGCACCTCACAATCAAGCCCCAGCGTGGGCGGGGGGAAGTCCAAGCGGCTGAGGCCAGTCCCATTCAACGGGCACGCTGAAAAGGTACGTGAAGAAGTGATATCGGAACCCTGGCGAAGACTCCTGCGCCCCGCTGGGCCTTGCATGAAAGAGAGCATGCATATCGCGGGTTCCGCCTGCGGCTCTACCCGGGGCTATGCACCTGCGCCCTTGTCAGGGCTTGAGATCAAAGAGGTGCGTGGCAGACGATACAGACCGTCACGCCGATCTCCTGAACGAAGCGCTGTGCTGCCGCGCTCAGCGAGCGAGGCAGTACCAGAATGCCGTCCGCTTGCTTCTCCGCGTTCCTCTGCGAATTCCGCGCCCTTGCGTCGGAGTATTCTCAATTCACGCGCGAGACGCCCGTTCCCCCTTTCTGGGCATCCCGCTTGCCCATCCGATTCCCAGAACGGTGCACCGTGAAATAGGTAATCTCGCCAGGATGATCGCGGCCGGCAACTTACGCTACAGTAGTCGGAAATCCTGTCGAGAAGTGGGTGCTGCAATCACCGGATACCGAATATGGGTTGTCCATCGTTCCCGGTACTGCAATCAACCACTACAGCGCTTGCGAGCGGAGGGGAGGAAGATTGCGGCGAGCCGGGAGGTTCGCGTTGCCTGGCATCTTCCCAATCAATGAAGAATCCAAGCAGTTCCATTCAACACGAACCGGCGGCAACGGACTCCGTCAAGACATCTGAGGGCCGTTGCCGTGCAATCCGTATCATCGTGTTGCTTGCCTTGATCGCTATCGCGACGATCCTTCGCGTGGACCGTGCCAACGTGAGCCTGCAAGGCGACGAGGTTCTCACCTTAAAAGGGGCATTGTTGCCGCTCTACGAAGTGCTCTTCTATCGGACCTATCCGCTCTATTACATCCTGGCCCACTTCTCTCTCACGCTTGGTGTCTCGGAGATTACGCTGCGTCTGCCAAGCATCATCGCTGGAGTGCTTTCCGTTCCGGCGAGTTACTTCATTGGGAGGGAGGTCGCAGGCACACGCGCCGCAATGCTGGCGGCTCTGCTGGCCGCCATCAGCACATACAACATCCATTTCAGCGTTGTTGCGCGTTTCTATACTCTCGTCATGCTCGCGGAAATCCTGCTCATGTATTTCCTATACCGCTCCATTGTGCATGGAGGATGGAAGAACTGGACCGCATTCGTACTGACCGGGCTTTGGGGAGCGATCTCGCAACTGACGGTTGTGCCTTTCTTCGGAACGATGGTCCTGGGTGCGGCAGCCTGGATTCTCTCAAGCAGATCGGTCTCGGGACTCAAGAGCAAGGTCATCCTAATTGGTGTGCTGGGTTTCTGTTCCTTGCTGGGAACAGCCACGCTGTTGGCTGGCATGTTGGAGCATGGCATTCCATCGATGTTGACGGTGGAATCGGATTCGAGCGGCGAGGCGGATGAGTTTGTAGACGAGCCCTCAGACTCCAAAGGGCATTCGTTCGATTTTCGGCTAACCCCTTCAGACTACGCGGAGTATCTCGTTCTCTTCCTTCCCAGGGCTCATCCCGCGGTGCAACTCGCTTTCGCCGCATTCATGATCACCGGCTTCGTAGCGCTGTGCGGCCGCGCACCGGCAATGGCCTGGATCATCGGCGCACAGTTCATCCTGACTCCGCTGCCCTTTTTCGTGGCCCGCGCCAGCCATTGGTACAACGACAAGTATTTCTGCTCACTCGTACCCGTCTTTTACATTCTGGCGGCAGCCGGAATCGCGCACGCCGCGGATCGGGCAGGGGCCATTATGGAACGGCGCGGCAAAAAACATGCTTCGCCGGCCGCCTTGGCCCGTCGACGCCGTCTTGCCGCGAATAGTGTCGTGGCGGGGCTCGTTCTCGCCTATTCACCCTTTGCCGTTGGGGATATTTCCACAGAGATCAGACGGCTTGCATCGAGCGACTGGAAAGGCATGGCCCGGTACGTGGCCGAGCGCGTTGAACCCGGTGACGTGATCGCGTTCACCCGAAAGGCGCGCAAGCGAACGCGTCATCTAGCGCCCGAGGACCGCGTATACTTCAAAAGCCACCCTTCGTTTGAATACTACTTTGACCACTACATCGGCATGCGCGAAAGCGCCGGAGAACCGGGTCTCAAAAACTCCTTGAAACGCGTGGCAACAGGGACCTCCGAAGACTTGCTGAATGCGCTGCACCGGTACAGGAAATCACGGGTCTGGAGCGTCGCAATACGCGAGAATCAAATGGACAACGAGGTCGAAGATATGCTGAAAACATTGGCGCCGGACGAGAACGCGGGCTTCAGTGGCGGGCGGGTGCGGTTGTTTGACGCCCAATAAGAACGCGTGATCCCGATTCCAATCGCCATGTGTGGCGGGTATGTGTTTTCCGTTCTGTCTTGTCGCAATTGAACGGCATTCGGGGCGTCGCGATAATGCGATCATCCCCGAAGCATCGAGAGTTGAGAATTGCACAAGGATCTGCGATAACCGGCTGGAATTCGGCCGGTGACGAAAGGCGATGAAAACAAATGCGAAACTGCGTTATCAACTTCCTGGTCCTTGCGGCCTTCCTGACTCTTGCCGCCGCGGGGTGTAGTGGGGAGCGCGCCGAAGCCCCCGATACTGCCGAACGATCCGGGGCGGCTGTCCCCAATACCCCGCTCGGGCATACGAATGTGGTCCTCATTACCGTCGATGCGTTGCGGGCGGATCACTTGGGCTGCTACGGGTACAAACGCGATACGTCGCCTTCCTTGGACGCCCTGGCGAATGAAGGAACGCTCTTCACGCATGCCTTTGTGCCGAAAGGTTCAACGTGGCCTTCCCTGGCGACAATCCATACCGCATTGTGGCCAGTAACCCACGGGGTCCGATACAACGGAATGCGGTTGAAGGATGAATCCGAGCAACTGGCCGAAGTCTTGGCGGACAATGGCTATACCTGCGGCGCCTTTGTCACAAACGGCGGCCGGCAGAACTTTGAAGGGTTCGAGGTTAAGAGGACGTACGATCAGGTCCAAAGGGATATTCTAGCGGTGCGGGACGCGCTTGAGTGGATGGAGGGCCATGCACAGCAGAAGATGTTCTTGTGGCTTCACTTGTTCGCGCCCCACGGACCCTACGATCCTCCAAAGCCGGAGAGGAAGTTCACCGACCCGAACTATACCGGAGACCTGGACGGGAGTTACGAGCGTACATCACAGGTGTTCGCGGAGCAGGAGGAACTAAGCCCCGAGGATTTGGGACACGTCATCGACTTGTACGACGACGAGGTACTCCAGACGGACCGCATGGTCGACTCGGTGCGCAGAAAGCTGAGCGGCCTCGGACTGGCCGGAAATACGCTTATTGTGTTCACTGCGGACCACGGCGAAGAGTTGTACGATCATCACAAGTACTTCCATCACCAGGCGTCCGTCTATGAAGGCACATTACGCGTACCTTTCCTCGTGTGGATGCCGGGAACCGTTCCCGCCGGCAAACGCATCGAGCATCCGGTCAGCGTCATACATACCGCTCCGACAATCCTCGAACTCGTGGGCATTGCCCCGCCTGCCAGCTTCCAGGGCAAGAGTCTCGTGCCTGCCTTTGGGGACACCCCTGCGGATTTTGGACCCGTTTTCGGTGAATGGGGCGATAAGATGCTCATCGTTCGCACGGACCAGTACAAGTATGTCTGGAATCCGGCCAACTATCATCCCCCTGTCAAACGGGAGCGGGAGAACGCCAACGAACTGGTGACTGCGGCCGACGAGCATTCCATTCCGATGAAGGCGACCGAACTGTATCGCATCACGGATGACCCCGGGGAACGTCGCGAACTGAGCAGCGAGGCCCCGGAAGTCATCGCGGAACTTCAAGGACATCTGGACCAGTTTCGTGAACAATACAACTGGATTCTCGATGACGCCTTGGTCGAACTTCAAAAGAAAGAGGATTTGGACCCCGAGACCCGCCAGGAACTGGAAAACCTCGGGTATGTCTTGTAGCCGGGCAGAGTCCGCACCCGCGCCTTCGGTGCCATCGAATTCCCTGTTGGCCATGCTCTCGCCATGGCCCACAAGCTCACTTGGGAAGTCCGGGCTAGCAGAGGAGCAACGGAGATTCTCCGCATCATAATGGCAACCCCCGCCTCGCGTGCGCAGGTCGCGTGAAGCTGGGCCACTTTCTCAGGGAATATTCTCCCCGGAATCCTTCCGATTGTTGGCACCGGCGTGTGGGGTCCCGGCGTAGGGGAACACCTGATTATAGACCTGATCGTTGGCGGCTACGTTGTCGCCGACGAGCGTCGTGGCCGCATAGGTAGGTCCGCTTGCGACGAGAGTTAGTGCGATGTCCATGACATCGTCGCCCATGCGGCGTCCGTTGGGCCAGCCGCTGGACTTGGTCCGGGCGCCGTCATCCGTCGTGGTGTCGCCGCCGATGAAGCCAAGGCGGCTGAAGCCTGATTGCCCCGGAAGGCGGACGCTCATGGTGGTGGTATCGACCCGCAAGACATCGGGAACGAAAAGTGCCTCAAGGTCGGTACGCCCCGTTGTCACGAAGCTGAAGCCGAACACCAAGTTGAAGAGCGACGCGATCTCCGGATTCAGGGCGTAGCTCGCGAAGCGGGCTGAGTCTGTTACGGGCAGCGTGCGGTTGTACTTGTCTTTGTCCTTCACCGCGACAAACATTTCGTTGAAGAGGGGGTTGCCCATTCGGTTGACCTGGACATACGGTCCAGACGACAGCGGATCGCCGCCGCTGCGGTACGTACGGTTGCGCGGGCGGCTGACCGACGCAAACACGCCGACCCCGTTGGCCGTTCCATTTGCCGGTAGAGCATTCGCCAGATCGGCGAAGGGGACGTTGTAGGCGAAGGATGGCAAAGAACTCACCGGAATCTGGATCGCGTAAGTCAACACATTGAACCCTTTGAACGTATCCACACCTCCGCCGTCCTGACCGAGTCCATCTCCAAGACTACCGTCATTGTCCAGAATCCGGCTATGCAGGAGGTCGTAGAGACCGGAGGTGTCGGCGTAGTAGCCGTCTTCCCGTTGGCCTGCGAACACGGCCTCACCCGAAGGCAGGCTGTAGATCGTGTCCTGGGTATAGCTATCCAACTCGTTGAAGCTTGTGGCCCCGGAGACGGCGAAGCCGGTCACGTTGTCATTGTAGAGCGGTGTGACTCGCAGGCCGACGTTCGGCGGGGGCACGAGAAGTTTTCGCCCAATGACCGTCGCAGTAGCACCATTCGTCCGTATGACCTTGTAACCCTGCGTGAAGTTCTGGCGCGCGTCGCCCGCCTCGTTGATGGATCCCGCCTCGGTCCCAAGTCCATAGTAGAGGATGGTGTTCGGGTTCTTGAGGATGGGGGCCGTGTTCCGGGGCGAGCTGTTGGTAAACTCGAAATCGTATCGCATCACCTCGGCGCCTGTCGTGGGATTGGCGATGTGAATACTGTACCGGGCGTCGTCGGCAAACCGGTCGTAGACCGGTCCCGCGCCGGGTTCGCTGAAGGGGTGAATGTTGACGATGACGTTCAACACCTTCACATTGCCGTCGTCAATCTTGGTGCCAATGAAGGCGTAGAGGTCTGCGATGTCCGCTTGCGGATCCAGTGCGATAAGCGGCGCGTCACTGTGGCTCGATGCCAGGGCGCCTGCGGGCACGAGGAAGGCTGCCACACAAGCGCGCAGAGCGCCTGAGCATGTGGCCGACCTGCAGTCCCACACCCGGCTGACAAAACGTGCTACCAGGGATTTCTTTAACAAACGCGCGCTGGTATCGTACACACCAATCATCCGTCACCTCCTCTCTTTCGAGATGCGCTACCTCTGAATCTGCTTCGTATGTCTTCGGCGGAGTCATAACACTCCTGCCGCGAAACAAACGGATTCTGGTCTGGTGAACGCGTTCGGTGGCGCGAGCGATGTGATGCATAGGTCGCCGTGCCCGCGGCGCGATGCTACACTCACGAAATAAGCACTCTTGGCAAGCCTTGCAGATAGGCACTATAGGGTAGGATCGGCGTTTTGTCAATGACGGGGCGATTCGGGAATTCATCGACCTCAATGGATGTGCCACTTGCTTCACGGTCGGTTTGGGGACAGCCAACCTCCAATGCAAAAACGGTAGTGGACCGGTGCTGCCGCCGTGTCTGGCCGCCGAGACAGGAATCCCGGCGCGCGAAGCCTCGTGATAGACGGGATCCGTCCCTTTCAACTGCCGGATCAGGGTTGAAACACGCCCGCCGTCAAGCTTGCCTGATCCCGTACTCCTTTGCTATCGTTTCGTGAGCATTGTGAAGGGAATTCCGCATGCGTATTGACATAGCGGCCCAGACGGACATCGGCCGCCGTAAACGAAACAACGAAGACTTCTATGGTGTGTTCCGCGAAGACACGGCGGGATTGCAGCTTTTCGAAGAGGGCGCGCTTCTCTGCGTGGCGGACGGCCTGGGCGGCCACATCGGCGGCGAAATCGCCAGCAAGCTGGCCGTCTCCATCGCCAAGGACATGCTCAAGAAGCCGCCTCCTCCTGCGGCAGACCCGGACGAGGATGAGGGTCTGCTGCCCATCATTCGCGAGGCCATCCGTGCATCGAACGACAATTTTCACCAGACGAACCGCGACCTCGTGACCGGCGGCCGCCCCATGGGGACGACCCTGCTCACAGTCATCATCACCCCCAAGAAGGTCTTCATCGGCAATGTCGGCGACTCGCGCTGCTATCACATCCGGGATGGGGAGATCCTCGCCAAGACCGAAGACCACTCCTGGGTCGACGAACAAGTCAAGATGGGCATGATGACCAAGGCCGAGGCTGAATCGGACAACCGCCGCCACATGGTCACCCGCAGCATCGGCACCCATCCCGAAGTGGATATCGATACCTACATCTGGCACGTGGTTCCGGGCGACACCCTCCTCCTGTGCACGGACGGGCTGGTCAACATGTGCAAGGACGCGGAGATTATCGAGGAATTCCGGAAGAACCTCGCGCCCGCGGAAATCGCCGGCCGCCTCATCACGATGGCCAACGACAACGGCGGGAAAGACAACATCACGGTCATCGTCGCCGACATCAGCCCCAGCATGCGCACGGTCGTCCGCCACAACGTCCGCGCTTTTTCCCGCAAGCGGGGCGCCGGCATCCTGTACTTCTTGCTGGCGTTACTGTACGGGGCGCTCTGCGCCGCAGGCGGGTACTGGTTCGCAGGCGGCTTCGAGCCCCGCTGAGTGCAGGCGAAAGACCGCGCCGTCCCACTCCACAAAAGACCGGTGGAACATCCAGTCCCCTGTGTTGATGTACAAGCCCGGGCCTTTCGGCGTGGGAAACTCCTCCCGGACCGCATAGTGGGAATGTCCGCACATCACCACTTCGGCCTCGCCTTCCGCGAGCGCCTTGCGTGCGAACTCCCGAAGGGGCTCCACTTCCGAACCCTGACTCGGGTCGTCGTACCTCTTCAGGCGGCGGCTGCCGCGTGAGACGCCCTGCGCCAGGGCCATCGCCCAGTCCGGATGGATCAGGCCAAACACCCATACCACAAAGGGTGCGCGCGCGATCCGCTTGTAAATGCGGTACCCCACGTCGCGCGGATTGATGCCGTCCCCATGGACAAACAACACCCGCTTCCCCGCAAAGTCCAGCGTCAACGGCTCGCGGTGAATGGAAAACCCCAGGTGCTTTTCCAGGAAACGGCCCGCCCAAAAATCGTGGTTGCCGCAGATGAAGTGAATCTCGACTCCTGCATCGTGCAAACGCGCGAACGCGCGGAGCACGTCGAAATACTCGCTGAAGATGACGTGGCGATACTCGAACCAGAAATCAAAGAGATCCCCGAGAATAACCAGGCGCCGCGTCTTCCCGGGTTCAATTTGGCGAAGGAACGCCGCGAACTCCGACATCCGTTCGCGGCCATCCGCGGCCACATTCAGGTGGACATCGGAAAGGATGATGGCCTTCATCGAAGAATGCTGATCTTGCTGAGCGGCCAGAAGCGGAGCACGGCCTTGCCGATGATCTTCTTGTCCTGGATGGGCCCGAAGCTCCGGCTGTCCTTGCTGACGCGCCGATTGTCTCCGAGCACGTAGTATTCGCCAGGGTTCAATTCGCGCTCCGGGTCGGTGGCATTGAAGGTCTCGCGGATTTCCTCAGGAAGGTACGTCTCTTCCACCAGATGGTGATTGACGTACAGGCGGCCGTCTTCCAGGCTGACAGGCACCGTGTCGGCTCCATGTCCGCCTGCGCCCTGAGCCGAAACGGTGTTGGGTCCGGCCGCCGGCGGCCCCTTGGCAACCACACGTTTCACGTAACGCTTGCCGTCTTCATCGCTCCGGGATCCTCTGGCAGTGTCTTGGTCGCGCCGGGAATCCTCATCCGTGCTGTCAAACACAATGATATCGCCGGGACCGATACTGTCGAAACCAAGCGCGTGCGGCAGCTTAAACACCAGGATGCGTTCCCGGTTGTCCAGCGTGGGCTGCATGGATGGACCCTGAACCTCGTAGCCTTCAAGCACGAACGTTTTGAGGATTACGAAAAGTACGAGAAACAACAGAACCATCCGGACAAACTCGAACACTTCCCGCCGAAGGTTCTGCGAGGCCTGTGCGGCCACGCCGGCGGGAGCGGAGCTGGTGTCGTGTTCTGAAGGGTTGCTCAAGAATCATCCCTCGTCGTGCTGGATACCACGTGAAATCTACCACGGCTCAAGGCTTTTTGTAAATCCGAAGAACACGTGATCAAATCCTCGAATTCCGTGGCATAGCGCCCCACATCGTACAAATCGTGGGCGTCGCTCCCCGCAACTGCCGGTATTCTCATGGCTTCCGATATATTCAAGGCAAGCCGTTGCTCATGCTCCTTCATCTTCACGCTGCGCACCTCCATGGCCACGAGGGGCAACGTCGCCAGGCGCTCGTCAAACCCCAGATCGGCCCGGGTCGGATGTGCGGCAACACACACGCCCCCATGGTGTTGCACCAATTCCGCCGCACGCTCCGGGGGCCATCCCGGACGAAACTCGCCTGCGAGCTGCGGCTCAAGCCCATAGACCAGCAAGTCCCCCTGAGAAGAACTGTATTCAAAAGCGGAAAGCAGGATGAACCCGGGATGCCGCGAAGCAGCCGCAAGCTCTGCCAGCTCCTGCAGACCCCACTGGTAGTGATGCTCCGTGATGACAAGCCCGTCGAGCCCCACGCGCACCGCTTGGCCAACGAGATCCTCGGGACGGATCCGGCTGCACCGGGAATGGCGGCTCGTATGGAGATGAATATCGAGGATGAGTCCCATGAATGTTAATCCAGCAGTTGAATGCGCTCAGCGGACAAAGGGATGAGTGGACAGGCACCGTGTTTCATGGCCGGGTTAGGAATCTCGGAGCGCAGAGCCTTCGCGAACGACGGTGTCAGTCCCTGACCCGTTCGCCGCGCTTCAGCTTGTCCGAGGCTCCGCGCTCCCGGAACCCGCGATGAGACCCAGTTCGCGCGGCACCGGCGAATCTCCCCGGTAACGCGGCACGAGGATCTCCACGTCGCCGACCATTTGCCGGCTGACAAACAGGGCCGCGGCCGGGTGCAGATAGGCCAGCTCCTGCATGTACTGCCACCATTCGCCGTTTTCGATGGGGCGTCCCAGCAGACACGAAGGAATGGCGCGCGGGTCCTGGCCCAGGACCTCCTCAATCTCTCCCGCCAGCGATGCCCTGGAGCGGCCCCGCTCTTCCGTGGCGCGCGTAATCCGCTTCTCGAAATCACGCATCAAGCCGCACGCTTCGCGGTAACGGTGCACGAAGGCGCGCCATTCAGGGTCGCGTTGTTGCACTAGTTCCGCCAGTATCGCCAATCGTTGCGCCACCGGCCGCTGGTCCAGCCGGGCGGCCGCGGGCGCATCCAGCAAGAGATAGGTCAATGCCGCGCGCAGAAATGCCTCCAACTCCTGCAGGGGCAGACAATCCTCGACCCGTTCAGGATACACCCCGTGCAGGATCAGCGCGCGCCGCTGAAAGTCCGGCACCTTCGGCAGAGGTTCCGGAAAGGCCGCGTAGTCGTATTCGAGGCTCGTCGCAACAACGTACCCGTGCACGCCCTGTTTCACCTTGCCCGCGTCCAGCGCCTGGTCCGCCTGCTGGAAGAACTCGTCCTGCATCTTCCGGCGAATGCGAAGCACCTCGTATGCTTGGGCCG
>JADLCA010000732.1 GCA_020847495.1 Candidatus Hydrogenedentota bacterium
ATGACTTCGTCCCCCACTCCGATGTCCAGCGCGGCGACGGCAACATCGAGCGCGGCGGTGCCGCTGCTGACACTTACCCCGTGCGCCCTGCCGACACGCGCGGCGAAGGCTTCTTCAAAACGTTTAACAAAAGGCCCCTCGGATGAGATCCATCCCGTGTCGATGCACTCATTCAAGTACTTGCGTTCGTTTCCATTCAATACGGGCACATTGACGGGGATGAAATCGCCCATGCCTGAGACTCCTTGGTGATGCCGTCGCGCTTCCGATTCAGGGAGCGCTGCTTACAGCAGACAATCGAGAACGGACCCGGCTTGACGCGCGATCGTATCGATTCCGAACTCGGATTCGACCTTCACACGAAGCCTATCGCCCAACACACGCGACGTATCAGGATTGTCGAGTACGCTCAGGATCCCCTGCGCAAACGTCTCCGCCGAGTCGGCGATCACGATATCCGTTCCGTGAATGGCGTTCAAACCTTCCGCGCCGAGCGTGGTGGACACCACGGCCTTGCGGCAGGCGCCTGCTTCGAGGATTTTGAAGCGCGTGCCCGACTCGAAATGGAGCGGCACAGCGACGGCGTCCGCATGGCACAACCAGGGCAATACGCACTCCACTTCGCCGAGGATGTCCACGCCATCACGCGGCAGCTCTGATAAGGTTTCACGTGACCCATTTCCCAGGATGTAGACGTGCAAGCCGGGACGGGTCCGGCGCACGAGGGGAAGTACAACCTCCACAAGCCAATGTGCGGCGTGCTCCATGGGACTGCCCGGCCAGAAGGTGCCCGCGAGGTATACACACGGGTGCTTCATGCCCGGGGGCGGTTCCGGCGCCGGTGTGTACGCGTCCAGATCGATTCCATTAGAGACAACACAGACCTGCGCGGAGTCGTGGGCGAGTTGCCGGTAGTATTCGGCGTCCACCTCCGAGACGGCCACGGTGATATCGGCCAGCGCGGTGCCCCAGCGTTCTTCTTCGGCCTTGGCTTCGCCCTCCTGGCGCAGGCGCCCCCTTTCCTCCTCCGAGGCAGCGAAGGGGATCCCGCGAAGGACGTAGCGCGACCACACGGAATCGGTGTCGAGCACGACGGGGAATTGTGAGTGGTCCTTGATGAAGCGCAATAGCGGATACGAGAGATTGCCGTAGCCGAGCCAAATCACGTCCGCACGGATGGACTCTGCCATGCGCAACAGCGCGCGGTAATCGCGCGCGCTTTCGCGGCCTATGGGACGGTCCTCAAAAAGGCCCAACCCTTGCGCGATGTGCCGGGCCGCGTTGTGGAATGGAGATTTCGAATCCTGCGTGAATGGCGCTTGGCGGACGGTGCGGCAGAGCCCTTGGTAGAAGCGGAGAGCGGAGGTCTCCCCCATCGCTTCCGGCATTACCCTGCTGAAGAGGTGTACATCGGCGATGCGCGAGAGCGCTTTCAGCGTGTTTTCCACGCGCAGTTGGGGACCGCTGCGCGGCGGGTGGCGGAGCAGGGGCGACGTATAGAGCACCACGGGCCGTTTATCACCGCGTGACTTTCCGCGCATTGCTGGTCATCCTAACTCTGAGGCGGCCAGCGGGTCTCCGACACGATCGGAAGTCCCGCCATAATGGAATCTACCGCGTAATCGAAACAGGGCCGTTGCCCGGGCACAATGTCGTTCAAACTGTTCACACGCAGTGTGGGGATCTCGCCGAAGGTGTAATCCATGAGGTCCACCTGCATGTAGTAATGAAACATGTTGAAGAGGATGTATTTGCAGGCGAGGTCGCGCATTGTGGTGCTTTCGAGATGGAATTGCCCGATCAGGGCCGCCTCGACCGCGTTGAAGTACGCACCTGGCGACTCGGGATCGGCGGTGAATCCGAATCCACGGAATGGCGAGCGCGCCGAGGTAATAACGGGCACGCCGCGCGCGGCGGCCTCCACGCCCACGGTGGATGTGTGTACGAGAACGGCCTGCGCCCCTGGCAGGAGGTCATAGACGGAACAACGGGACAGCGGCGTGAGCAAAACTACATTCTCTGGGATGGTGACGCCGCGTTCCTGCAGTGCAACGCCGACGCGCTCCACGGTCTCGGGGATGAGGGGATTCGCCTCGGCGGGATGAGGCTTTACGATGAGTGCGAACTCGGGATGTTCTCCGAACCAGCGGATCGTTTTGGCGATCCAATCGATCATGCCTGGGAAGACGACCTGCTTGTTGAGCGCGGCGAGATCCCATATGACGTTGGCGGTGAGCAGGGCAGTGGGCTTGCCTTCGATACGGCGCAGATCGGCTTCTTCGCTCTGGTGCGCGCCAACGCTCGCGGTATCGAGCAGGAGGCCTTTGCCTTGGCGGCGGCCGTCGAGCCAAGCGTCAACAGTAGCCCGTTGCGCATCCGTCAGCGGTTGTGCGGAAAAGGCGGGCCACGGCGCGCGGAAATCGAGATTCATCGAGGCATCGTCCCGTGCGTAGCACCAGGCATTGGGCCGCGTGCCCGACCAGTGCGAGTAGAACGGAATGGAGCGGCGTTTCGCCAACTCCTGGAGCACAGCCCACATTCCGTAGTAGCTGTCGTTTGAGACGATGCGGTCCGGCCTCTCATCGTCGAGCACACGCGCATAGGCGCGGTACAGCAGCAGGAGATTGCGCACGTGCGCGCGGCCGAGTGTTTCGCGATTCGCGATGCGGTGGTAGTCTCCCACCAAGTAGTTGTTCACGAGAATGTCGCGCGCCCACGCCCCAAAGGGAAGTCCATCCAGTTCAAATATGTGCCAGGCGTCCGGTTCCATGCGCTGAAGCATGGCGTCAATGGCGGCGCTATCATCGGGTTCAAGATAACGCGAGAGTTTCAGCACGGGCAGCGGATGGCGCGCCCACTGCAATTCGGAGTTGCGCACGCAATTCACGCAGGCCTGTGCGAAGGTCATGCCACTGGTCCAATGGCCCCCGTATACGTTGCATTCCACCGATTGCACGGCGTCACAGTAGATCGGAATGACTTCCGCGCCGCGCAGGCGCAGTGCACTGGCAAGCAGCCGATCATGGATGTAGCACGGCGGGTAGATGCTGAAGGAGGGTCCCACGAGAACGCGCGCGCGGCGCGGTATCGCATGCTGCTCGAGGTACACGCGGAGTTCCTCGTCTATGCGGTCGAGGATTGCGTGGTAGGCGGGCCGGGACGAGGACGGTGCATCCGGGTCTCCGCCGCGCAAGGCGCGGGCGAGCAGCGACCCCGGGGGCAGCATGTTTCGCAGGAGTTGCAGGCCCTTTTCAAGCACGTGATATCACTTCCTTCAACGGTCAATCGGCCAGCCGTGGAGCATGTAGGGGCGTGGTTCCTCGTGCCACGCGTAAAGTCCCCGAAACCGCCAGGAGTAGCGGGGAAAAGTCACGGAGCAGTAATCGCGCACGTCGCGCGCCTGGCTTGGCGTGTGGTACACGGCCAGGGAGATTCGGGGCCGGAACTTCATGATGGCCCGTTGCGCCCCCGCAATCAAATCGCCTTCCGCCCCTTCCACGTCAGCTTTCAGAAAGTCTACGCGCGGGATGCGGCCTTCGTCCACCAGATCGTCGAGTGCATACTCTTGAACCTTTGGGCCCTCCGCAACGTCGGCGCGTTTGGCCATGCACAGGTCGCTGGAATCCATCGTGAGCGGCGCTTCGCCGGATGCGCGCCCGAGAAGGCCGGCCACGACGTGCGCCTCGCCGGAAGCGGCCGCGTCCAAGGTCCGCCGGAGTGCCTGCGCGAGCGCGGGCACCGGTTCGACTGCGTAAACGGTCGCGCCACGCTCAAGGGCGAAAAGGGAGAAGAACCCTTCGCAAGCGCCGGCGTCAAGAACGTGGTCGCCGCGATGGACACGGCAGGGCCCCCACTCGTAGGCATGCGGATTGAAGAAGGGATGCTCAAAAACTTCCGCGTAGATGTACGGTAGCGAGTCAACCCTTGCATCGGCGGGCCAGCAGAACTCATGGCGATCGATGCGGTAAAACGTAAACGATCCATCGTCGGAAACCCGTGTGAGTTCCGGCGCGCGCCAGTGCCGCGCGAGGGCGTAGAGCCAGGCATCGTACGTGGTGAACCGGTATCCATGGGGAGAGTCCACGCGCAGGGGGAAGTTGCGAAGCACACGCTTCGCCGCGGCCCACGGGTCGCCGAAGCGGCATCCTTTTAACAGAAATCCGGCCACGAGAACTCGTGATCCTCTGCTACGTCCACCGCGAGCGTGCGGCCAACGATGTAGCCCGCCTCATTGGGGCCAATTCCAGTTCCGGGCCGCTTGTAGTCGAGGTCGGTCTCAGCGATGACGTGTCCCTTGGGCAGTGCGCGGCGCGCCACGATGCAGCGGCGGAACAGCAGGCGCTTGCGCAGTTCAGCCTCTGACACGGTTCGCAACGTGCTTCCCAGCGCGTCGAAGATGACCTGGCCCTCGCGCACGATGGCGGTGAGTTCGGTGGGATCGGCCGAGATCCAGTGGTCCCATCCCTCCATTTCCTTGTCCATTGTGAAGTGCTTTTCGATCACGCAAGCGCCGAGCGCGATGGCCGCGAGGGCAATGGATGTGCCGGATGTGTGATCGCTGAATCCGGATACGCAGTCAAAGGTCTGCCGCAGGGTCAATATATTAAGCAGATGCACATCCTTATGTTCGGGGGGATAGAGGGCCACGCAATGCAAGAGCGCGAGAGGTCCTGCGCCCGAATCCTGAAGGATGTCCACGGCTTCGGCGACTTCGGCAAGGGTGGCCATGCCCGTCGAGAGCATGACAGGCTTGCCCGTGGAGGCGACGTACTTCAGCAAGGGGTGATGGGTGACGTCCATGGACGCGATCTTGTGCGCAGGGACGTCGAGCGATTCCAAAAGGTCGACTTCCTCGGGCGAGAACACGCTGGAGAGGAATTCAATACCCGCGTCCCTGCAATGCGCCGCGATCTCGCGGTGCTGAGCAGGCGTGAATTGGTACGCCTCGACCATTTCCTCCAGCGAGCCGAAATGCCGCTTCTTGTCGCTGTACTCAGGATGGCGCGCGTACTCGGCCTTCGAGATCAGGGAAGACTTCGACCAGGACTGAAACTTCACCGCGTCCGCGCCGGCGGCCTTCGCGGCGTCCACGAGGCGGCGGCACAGCTTCATGTCGCCATTATGATTCGACCCAATTTCGGCGATGATGTAGGGAGGATAGCCGGGACCGACCGGGCGGCCTTGAAGAGTTAGCAGTTCCATAGGTACTCCACCATTGGTTTGTTCTCAGAGGTCCCCATCCTCTTCGGATGCGGCAAGGCGCACCGACGCGATTCCGCAGACAATACCCCCATGAGAGCACATCCCCGCATCTCAAGCAAGCGTCATCTCGAGGACGCGAAACGGCGAAAATAACTGTCACGGGACGATTTGGAAAATCTCGACGACGGGACACGAGAGCGCGGGGAAGATGCTGACGGAGGGATTCCTCTCGCCGGGACACGGAGGCTCAGGGCAATATGGAAGGAGCGCAGGTTGCATTCCGTTCTTTATCTTTCCCGCGTCGTAGAGAGAGCAAACCCTCCAACGGGGGAACAGGATGAAGCCACTCTTCGACGTGGCTGTGCCCTCACTCAACCCGCACGTTGGTCGTTAGCTGCAGTGTGTCCTCCGGCGCCTGGGTCTGCACGACCACGCAGGTGTGGAAGTTCTTGGGGTCTTCGGAGCCGTCGTGAGCTTGCAGGGTGTTGTCGGGGAGTTTGACCTGCTGGACGGTGATGGGTTTGTCGGCGATCAACGTGATGCGGACGCCGGGCCATGTGATGGAGTGAGATGAGCCCTCGCCTTCGATCGCCACCTTGTCCTCGGTGCCGAGGTGCCAGCGGAACAGGACGACGTTGGCAGTGCCCTCGTCCAGCGACACGTTGTCCGTGACGGTCAGTTCCGCGTTGGTCCACGCGACGTTGCGATCCCATTGCGCGAGGCCATCGTAGCAGGCCGCTCCATCGATCTGCGCTTCACCGCCTTCGAGGTCGAGACTCTTGACCGTGATAGGCGCGACCGTGTGGACCTTCTGCCAGCCGGGGTGCGTGATGTTCTTGCCGGGGTCGCTCGAAGGCTCGGGCTCTTCCGTGCCGAGTTGAAGCACATTGTGGCCGACGCCGGAACTGTAGTGCGTCATCATGAGTTTGTGGTGGTAAGAAGGCGTGCCCGCTTCGATGAGGACGGGCTTGCCGTGCGCGATGAAGTTCACGTGACCGCGATCCTGGTGATCGTGCTGATCGAGCGCGTGCCCGCCGCGCACCCACACACCGCTGGCGTTCACGTCCCAGGAGTCGCGCCAGTTCACGCGCGCGGCTCGTTCGTAGACGGCAAACAGGGCCGGCGCCGCCTGCGGACCTACGGGTGGCAGTGCTCGCGCGGCCAGGCCCGCAAGGTCGCCGGAAGGGCCGCTCACCTGATTGGCCAAGGCCCAGCGAGCGGCGGGACTGCCCGTGCACGTGGCCGCAAGCGACAGGAAGGGCCGCGACGCCTCGGCCGCGCCATAAGCGGGGCCCGCATCGAAACAGTTGATGACCATGTTGCCGGGCTGGAAGTGCTGGACGAACCACACGGGGAAGCGCTTCAAGAAGGGGTGGTCGAGGGCGCGCCTGTCGCCGCTCACGGCCATAGCGTGAGCGGCGTGCAGCATTGAAGTGACGGTGAAGCGTGCGTAGCCGAATCCTTCCTCGAATTCGCCATGCGCGCCGTGTGCATCAAAGGAGCGCAAGAGGTTCGCGACGCCCAATTCATATGCATCGCGATGTTGCTCCGCGCCCAGAATCAAGCAAGCGCGGATGAGACCCTCCGTGGGCAGCACCCACTGGTTTGTGTTTGGGTTGTCGCTGCGGATGAACCAACTGCGTTTCGTCTGCCAATCGTCGACGACACCTGCGATTTCGCCTTCAAGCAGGGTTTGCAGACGCTTCATCAGTTCCGGGCTGAGGCTGTCGCCTGGCAAGAGATCGAGGGTGTCGCCGATGGCGCGCACACCGCAGCCCGTGGCGAGCCAGTTGCCGTCTTTGCCGCCCTCGGGGAGGCGGTTACCGGGTGTGAACAGCGTCCAGCCAGGGCGTTGCAAAGGCGACCATGCCGCCATCTCGTCGAGTTGCGAGACGATGCGATCGAGCAACGCGGGATCGCGCGTAATGCGATAGCCCGCAGCAAGCAGCGGCAGTTCCTCGGCGAGGGCGTTGCATGCGGCGAAGTCAGACATGGCCAGTGCGAACTGCTCTTTGATCTCCGGTTCCAGGCTTTCGCTGCGCCCATCGAGCCATGTGCGGTTCTGGCCGACTTCGGCGAGGACCTTGGCGCGGCGGATGATGGGTTGCGAGGCGGCTTCACGCGCCGTGTCCACCAAGGCGCTGCGCGCGGGTTCCAGCGCGGGATTGGCAATCGCCTCATCGAGGAGCGCGCCCCAGCTTGGGGTCTGAGCGGTCGCGGCGTGACGCGCGCAGACGGAGACTAATGAGAATGCGAGAGCGGTTCGTTGCAGATTCATGGCCTCTCCCTCAATTTGGAACTGGGCACGACAATCAAAGAGAAGAACATCCCCCTGCGCCCCCTTCAAAGGGGGACGTTTGCAGCACTAGGTATGTAGATCTTGAATAGTCTTGATGGCTACACATGGGGATTGGGCGCGAAGCACGCGCGGCCGAAGGGTCCTCCGAATCCCCCTTTGAAGGGGGCAGGCCCGAAGGGCCGAGGGGTATGTTCTTCGGCAATCGCCATTATCACGACTCATCCTCAGGCTCCGCTTATCCGCGTGTGCGTCTGTCGCTGTCCCCACATTGCTACCGGGGGAAGTTCCTGCCCCATTTCTTGACGTATCGGGCGCGCTGGACGGTCTTCATTCGGAAATTCTGCCACCACGAGAAGTCCGCACTCGAACTGCTGACGTGATGGTGCACGACGCTGCCGGGCACGAGCGCGTGCTTGATACCATGCTGCTTCAGCGTCATCGCGTAATCGTTGTCCTGATACCAGAATTCGAACTGCTCGTCAAAAAGACTGCACCGCGTCACCAATGAATGGTGGAGCACCAGACACCATCCCGCGACCTCGCGTCCGGCCCGGTATCCAAGCATGTATTCGCCATCCGGAGTGACGCCCTTCAGGGAATGCCAGTCCGGCTCCCACGGAGAGAGGGAGAGAATTCCCGGATCGCAATCGTGAACGTGCATGAGGGTTGAGAACCACCCCTTGGTGAACGTGAGGTCGTTATTGGCAATGACGAGCCAATCTTGGGTGCAGTGTTTGAGTCCATGGTTGAGAAAGCGGTTGTACGCGAATCGCTCGTTGGGAAGGACGAAATCGACACCTGGATAGGAGAAACCGCTGCGTGTGAATTTTCTGTTGGACTCGACGATGTGAACCACGAATTCGGTCTCGTCTTCGGAAGCTCTCAGCGTATCGAGGGCACGGCACGTCATTGCATGGAACTCGCCGTTCCTCGTGTCGCTCAACATGATGACATCAACGGACCGCATCGTATCGCGCTCACTACGGGTGCAGATTTGGTTTGACACAATCGGACGCCGCATTACACCTCTTCTTCGCGGTGCGATACAAGTCGCGGGCGAGGAGGTACTTGTTGCCGAGGCGCGTGATATGTGGATCAATCCCACCAGAAGGTCAGGCGCCTCGTGGTGCTCAATTCCTCGACAAGGCCGCTGTCATCGTCTGAGCGGAAGGAATCGGGGCAGAATTCGCTCAGTCTTGCCGCCCATGCTTCGGGATCGGACAGGGGCTGCTCGAGCTCGATGCTTACGGTGTCGAACTTGCACCCCACCAAGCGGAATGGCTCGGTGGTGTCCATTTCGCGGAACCACGCAAGGATGTCTCGCGTGGTCAATTCCATGTCGTTGCCGCGTACGCCGAACGCCGCCATGATCGCGAATTTTTCGCTGGACGGAATCAGCATCAGATACCGCGTCATGGGTCCGCAACCTAGGGGCATGCCTGCGTCGATCAGATGGTAGCGTTGCGCAGCCATGCGCGCGGCCAGTTCCCGTACGACACCACCGACGCGCTTGGCAAGCGAGTCGTAGTCCTCGTTGAACTTTTTGGACCATGCGATGGCGGCACTTGCGGCGTCGACGACTTCCTTCCCGGCGTCATCCGACTCCTCGACCCTGATTTGAAAAGCCACGCACCCCGGAAGCCAATCAACAGTTTCGGGCCGCGCCGCGCACGCGGCGGCGACCTCTTGAACGGACTCGCGGAACGCGGCGGCCTGCGCATTCGCGGCCCAGTCCAGCACCGCCAGAAAGTCCGAATCCACTTCGCGCCGAACCGCGCCCGCTGCCTGAAGGCGTTTGGCCAGGTCAAACTGCCGTTCGAGGACTGCCGCCAGCAACGCGGTGTTTCCTGCGGTGGAGACCCTGTTTGCGTCAGCACCCGCCTGCAAAAGCAGGTCCAGGATTTCCCCGTGGCCCAGTTGGGCCGCATCGGCCAGCGGAGAGTCCATGCTGGGGTATACCGTGTTCTTCTTCTCCGAGGGAATGGAGGCTGGCGCATATTCCATGTTCGGGTCTGCACCTGATTCGAGGAGAAGGCGAGCGATGTCTGCATATCCACGCACCACGGCGTTGCGCAGCGGCGTCTGGCCCCATTCGGATTGCAGGTTGGGATTTGCGCCCGCTGCCAGCAGGAGCCGCGCGATTTCCACATGGCCTTCGAGCGTGGCGGACATGAGCGGGGTCGTTCGCGATTCCACATGAAGCGCGTCCACCCTGGCGCCTGCGGCCAACGCCTTCTTGACGTTTACCACATCACCCTGTTCCGCGGCCTGCAGGAGGATGGCGTCTTGCATGTGTTTGGAACTCCGGTCCACCGTCGCACCCGCCCGTTCCAGACATTCGAGGATCTTGGCGCGTCCGCGTTCGGCGGCGAAATCCGCTGCTGACTGGCTCCTGGAATTCACGGCCTTCGGATCGGCTCCCGCGTCGAGCAGCGCGTCAACGAGCTTTCCGTGCCCTTCCGCGGCCGCGATCATCAGTGCGGTCGTGCCGGGCGCGTACTGCTCGAACATGCCTGTGTGCCGGGTTGACTGGATCGCCGCGTTGGGATCGGCTCCAGCTTTCAGAAGCTGCTTCGCGATGGCGAGCGATCCCTGCGCGACCGCCCAGAGCAGCGCGGGAGGCGATTGCTCGCTGGCCGCATTCGGGTCCGCCCCGCGCTTCAGCAACAGGTCGAGGACGCCCTTCTCCTCCATCCACGCAGCATTCGCGAGGAGCGATTGGCCCTCGTCACTCCGGACGTTGATGTCCGCTCCGGCATCGAGCAGGATTTTCGCAATAGCCGTGTGACCTGATGAGACCGCCGCCCACAGCGGCGTCTGGCTCATCTCGTCGCGGCTCTCCAAATCGGCGCCTGCTTTGATGAGCAATTTGACGATGGAAGCGTTGCCGCCTTCGGCGGCGGTCAGCAGGGGCGTGTAGCCAAACTGCTCATTGCGTTCATTGACGTTCACGCCGTGTTTGAGCAGCTTCTTCACGATGGCCTCGTTCTGGGTAAACACCGCGCTGTTCAGCGCGGGACCCACCGGGCATCCCGCCTTCAGAAGGAAGTCGAAGACCTCCTCGTTGCGGTTGCCGGCCGCGATGGACACGGCCGACTGATCGCCGGCGGTCGCGGAAATGTCGGCGCCGGCCTGGATCAGCATTTCGATGACTTCCCGGTTGCCTCGCCCCACCGCTTCGAGGAAGGGAGTGGGGTCGTTGCCGGCATCGCGGCGGTTCACGTCCGCGCCACGGTCGATTAATTGTTTCACGATGGCGGGCGTTCCGAACCGTACCGCGAAATCGAAGGCCCGCCAGTTCTCAACGTCCCCTCGCGCGCCCGCTTCCAACAAGAGCGTCACCACGTCTTCGTTCTGCCCGCAGACTGCGTACATCAAGGCGGTCTGCTCGTCCGCATCCTGAACGTCGAGGGAGGCCCCGGCCTCGATGAGCATGCGGGCGATTTCGAGATTGCCGAGGCTCGCCGCGAGCATCAGGGCGGTACTCTTGTTTCGGCCCGGCTTGTTCACTTCAGCCGGACTCATTCCGGCAAGCGCTTTCTTCACGTAGTCCGCATTTCCATCCGCCACTGCCTGCATGAAATCCATGAACGGGCCTCCTTGAACGGACAACCGACGTAGAACGCGATTCGGACAAACGAAAGGATCCGGTACGGGATTGCAGCTTGAATTCCGGGAACGGCGTTAGGCGGAAGTGGCATGGGCATACTGCCCATGAGAAGAGTCATGGGCTGGAAGCCCATGCCACCTCGCCGAATCCAAGGGATAATACCCCAAAAAACGGCTACGGCGCGAATTGGAGAGGGGGAAGACTTGCAGCGCGGCGCGCCTGGCGTCCCCGGCGCCACTACCGTTCTAACTTGCCTTTCAGGCGTTCCAGGCGTTTGACCGAATCAACGCTCAAGCGATCCCCCAGGTGGTTGCTGCGGTGCCGGTGCGTCTGGGCGTTAAGGGCCGCGCTGCTGCGCTTGAGGACGTCATCGACTATCGTCAGGAAATGGGCGGGCGACATGACGAGTCCACCGTAGCCCCGTACGAGATCGCGGATGCCCCGGTCGCCGCTCACCGCGACAAAGTCGCGCCGGTTGGGCGCACTGTAGATCATGCGTTCGATCAACGTGTCGGCGGTGTGGTGTCCGGGAGAAAAGATGATCTCGACGCCGGCAGTGCCGCAGGGCGGCGGGGATGGTTCCTGGCGCCGTCCGCGGCCATCGAACACGATGCGGGCGCATTCACCGGTGTGGCTGCAGTAGCGCGAGACACGGTCGATGAGGAGATCGCGCGAGGCCTCAAAATCGCGCTGGACCAACGGCTGAAGTTGCGGGCAATGGTGTATGACGTTGTAAGCGTCGATCAGGTAGGTCGTAGTCATTCCACAGGAGCGTCACTGTAGACGCGCTCGACACGGCGTCCGATACCGGTCAGGATCTCGTAGGGGATGGTGCCCGCGCGTTCCGCCAGTTCCTCGGCCGTGATCGTTTCGTCGCCATCGGCTCCGATCAGCGTGGCCACGTCTCCCGCGCTGACGCCGGGCACGTGTGTCACCTCGACCACCGTCTGGTCCATGGAAATACGCCCGCGCACCGCACAGCGCTTGCCGCGTATCAGCACCGAGGCACGGTTCGAGAGGCTGTGCTTGTAGCCGTCGGCGTAGCCCACCGGCAGCACGGCCACCCGGATGGCGCCGCCCGCGGCGAAGGTTCGTCCATAGCCGATGCTTTCACCTTTGGCGACGTCTTTCACGAGGATTACTTGGGTCTCCCAGCGCAAGACGGGGTGCAGCGGCGCCGCCGCGGGGGGGCTGTCCGTCGGCCAGACGCCGTAGGTCATGAGGCCGGGACGCACCATGTCGAACGTGCTCGCGGGGTGATTCACGATCGCGGCGCTGTTGGCCGCGTGGGTCATCTCGTAGGGAATGCCTTCCTTGTCGATTTGCCGCAACACGTGCCGGAACTGCTTGACTTGGTTTGCCGTGAACGAGTCGCGCGCAACATCGGCCACGGGAAAATGCGTGGCCACGCCTTCGATGTCGATGTGCGAGATCCGCGTGAGGTGCATCATCTCGCTGACCGCCGTATCCACATGAAAACCCTGGCGGCGCATGCCGGTGTCGATCTTGCAGTGAATGGGCACGACGCGGTTGGCCTTGCGCGCGAGTTCGCCCACGCGCTCGGCGACGCCCACGTCGGAAATCATGAGGCGCAGGTCGTACTCGATTGCCGCGGGCAGGGCATCTTCCATCGGCTGAACGAGCACGAGGATAGGTATCATCAACCCGGCTTCACGCAGTTCAACCGCCTCGCCCACTGTGGCGACGCCCAACATGGCCGCTCCCGCTTCCGCTGCCCGCCTCGCAATGGGTACGGCGCCGTGCCCATAGGCATCCGCCTTTATTACGGGCATCACCCCACACTCTCGTGGAATCATCGTGCGAACGACACCCAGGTTGCGGGAGTATGCGGATAGATCGATGATGGCCCGGGAAGGCGCGGGAGACTTCATGAGACACTTCCAAGATGCAGTTGGCGCCAGTTGACGCGCAGGAATTGAGCACCGGAATACACCGTATACACGGCCACGGCAACGATTGCCCAAAACGAAATGTCATGCAGGATGCTATGGTAACGGCCCGCGGCCGCGGGCATCCACTCCACCACCGCGTGCTCCACGATGACGAAGAAGAAGAACACGAACACGTAGACCATTTGCAGGACGGCCTTGGCCTTACCGTACTTGTTGGCAGCAATAACGACGCCGTCGCTGGCCGCGAGCGATCGCACGCCCGTCACAACAAACTCCCGCGCGAGAATGGCCACCACCGTCCAACCGGGCACATGACGAGCACGCTCAGCCGGGAGTGCCGCGGAGTGGACCGTCATGAGCATCACGAACCCCGCCGCGAGGAGCACCTTGTCGGCAACGGGATCGAGCAATTTCCCGAAGTTCGTGACAAGGTTGCGCTCCCGCGCAATCTTCCCATCGTAGTAATCGGTAATGGCCGCGGCGGCAAACACCACGTAGCCGATGACAAAGCACACCCAATGTTGAAATGAAAGCAGGGCGACGAAGACGGGCACCATGATGACGCGCGCCAACGTGAGGCGGTTGGGCAGATTCATCGAAGCCATGCCACACGCGGCCTCAGGGTGATTTGCGGATTGCGTTGCGATGGGATGCACTCCCACAATTCGGGTTCTACACTGGGATGAAACACGTTGCGTTCATTCACGGAGTGATCATAGCAGATAGGCGAGATTGATTCATGCATGACAGATGAACACGCGGAACCCAAACGGCCTTGATTCCGTCCGTGCGCGGCGGCCCGGACCGGGCAAACGTGCCGCTATTCGCCCGCCTCCAACGAAGAGGCCGGAACGCGCAGGTCTTCCGCTGTGTCCGCATGTGCCTGCTGCTCGGCTGGGTCCGCGTTCGGGCGCACCACAACGGCATACGCAAACCATCCGAGCGCGATAACCATACTGACGGCAACCCAGGATATCGCCTCGGTCATCCACTTGGGCCTGGGCTCCTGCTTTGCCGGAGTCGCGGTACTGCGCCGGAGAAACCGCGTCGTCGGCCGGATGCAGGCCTGGTACGTGTCCACGAAGCGGTTCGGACTCAGCTCCAGGAAGACGCAGTAGGTCTTCAAGAAGCCGACGGTGTAGCACGCGGAAGGAAGATTGTGCACGTCTCCAGTCTCCAGCGACTGGATGACGTTGATGGGTACCCGGATCTTCCGGTAAACATCATCTACGGAAAACCCTAATTCTTCGCGCCGGGCGCGTAACTCATTTCCAGGAAAGGTTGACTCGTTCATGCAACCTCGTCGTTGGGAGGCACACTGACAAGAATTTCTCTTGCCTTGCTCCCGCTATGTGGTCCCACGATCCCCCTCATCTCCATCATGTCAATCAACCGTGCGGCTCTAGTATACCCTACTCGGAGCCGTCTTTGCACCATAGAAATTGAGGCCTGTCCGGTTTCCAACACAACCCGTACGGCTTCGTCGAAAAGTTCGTCGTCCTCGTCGCCACCTTCATTCAAGGCTTCCTTGGATTTCCCGAAATTCGCGATCTCGTCCCGGTACTGGGGCGGAGCCTGGGTCTTGAGGTAGGCTATAAGCCCGTTCATCTCCTCGTCGCTCACAAAAGCGCCTTGAATTCGCGCGGGCTTGGACTGCCCGGCAGGCAGGTACAGCATGTCGCCCTTGCCAATCAGCCGCTCGGCCCCGATTTCATCGAGAATGCAGCGGCTATCGACGCGAGACGACACCTGGAAGGATACCCGGCACGGGAAGTTTGCCTTGATGACGCCCGTCAACACGTCCACCGAGGGACGTTGGGTTGCGATAATGAGATGGATGCCTACGGCGCGCGCCAACTGGGCCAGCCGCGCGATGGCGTCTTCGACCTCGGCCCGGGCCAGCATCATCAGGTCCGCCAATTCGTCGATCACGCATACGATATACGGCAGCTTGCGAATGGCATCCACCGATTCGCCGCCTTCGCCTCCATCCGGTTCGACCATTTCGATCTCGCCGTTTTCCACGCTCTGGTTGTAGACTTCGATGTTGCGCACGCGCAAGTGGGCGAAGAGACGGTAACGCTCTTCCATTTCGACGATGAGCCAGTTGAGCGCGGCGGCGGCCTTCTTGGGATCGATGACCACCGGGGTGATCAGGTGCGGGATATCGTTGAAGATGGACAGCTCTACCATTTTCGGGTCCACCAGCATGAGCTGCAGTTCATCGGGCGTCTTCGCGTAGAGAAGGCTGGCCAGCAGCGTCTTCACACATACGGTTTTCCCGGCGCCCGTCGCGCCCGCGA
>JADLCA010000733.1 GCA_020847495.1 Candidatus Hydrogenedentota bacterium
AGGAAAAGGCCTCGCTTGCGCCGCCAACCAGTTGCTTCACCCACGCAAAGTCTCCAGCCGGGTCCAGTTTCAGAATGAACGCGCTGCGCGCGTACTCCTCCGAAGATAGATTGGCTGTGCCGGGGCCCGGGTCAAAATCGACGGTCCCTTCAAAGAATCCGGTTATATATACATTTCCATCACTATCGGTCTTGGCCGAGCGTCCCTCCTCGACACCGTCATTCCCCATGCTCCGCCCCCAGACGAAATCGCCATCTGCGGCGCAGGACCGCTGTGCGTCGAAAGCGTACAACGCCACTGCGGTGATCATCAGTGGGACGGCGGACCGGAACGCTCCCCGCCTGAGCGGGCCATCAGAATGCCGGACCCTCCGCGCGGCGCGTATGGTGGCAAACGCCTTCGCTATTCCCTTCATCGGCTGCGTTTTCTGCATCACGCTCCCTGCAACTCCTCAGAACCTAGGTGGTAAGCTCTGGCCGGTATTGTGCCCCATCATCTGGATTAACACCCATGTGGAAATCCTCACTCATGTGCCCAAGTATATATCAATTAGCGAGCAAGGCTGTCCAGAGAATTCTGGATGGAACCGCATCCTCTTAATGAGAGCGACTGGGGCCGATCCGTCCGATCCGTCCAATCGGTCCGATCTCTTCCATCCGCTTGACAGGGCCGCCGATGGCCTGTCAATCTTGGGCCACGGCGCGCGGAAGCGCGCGTTTTCACCAAGTCTCGAAGCCAAGGGCCATCGCCTATGACGCCATCGTCCGCCGAACGCTCTGATGTGCTCCGCGCGCTGCTGGCCGACCACACCGTGGCCATGCCGGGCGCATTCAACGCGTTGAGCGCTCGCCTCATCGAGCGGGAAAGTTTCGAGGCGCTCTATGTCTCCGGCGCGGTCCTGTCGAACAGTGTGGGCGGCGTGCCGGACATCGGCCTCATGACGCTTACGGAATCCGCCGCGCACTGCGCGCATATCGCCTCCGTCACGACCATCCCCATCATCGCCGATGCCGACACCGGCTACGGCGGCCCCGATAATGCCGCACGCACGGTGCGTGTCCTCGAGGCCGCAGGCGTGAGCGGCATTCACCTTGAAGACCAGGAATTCCCCAAACGTTGCGGCCACTTGGAAGGCAAGCGGCTGGTGTCGATTGAAGAGTTCTGCGAGAAGATTGCCGCTGCCTGCGAAGCCAAGACCAGCGAGGATTTCCTGCTGATCGCCCGCACGGACGCGCGCGCGGTGGAAGGCTACGACGCCGCCGTGCGCCGCGCCCACGCCTATCTCGAAGCCGGCGCGGACGCCATCTTCCCCGAGGCCCTCGAGACCATCGAGGAGTTCCGCTGTTTCGCGCAGGATGTCGACACCATTCTCCTTGCGAATATGACCGAGTTCGGAAAAACGCCGTTCCTCTCCGTCGATCGGTTTGCGGAGTTGGACTACAACATCGTGATCTTCCCCGTGACGCTGCAGCGGATCGCCATGAGGGCCGTTGAAGAAGCCCTCGGCGTCCTCCAGCGCGAAGGCTCGCAACGGGCCCTGCTGGACCGCATGCAAACGCGCGAGGAACTCTACGACCTGCTGGACTACGACGCCTGAACCACGGTCGAGGGACAGACACCGTGTTTCGCTGCGCAAGGCCTACGCGAAAGACGGCGTCAGTCCCACTCAACTGCTGTCCTGCTGACAAAGGTGAAGCGCGGATCTTGCTGCCCCGCGCGATATACATGGGAGATCGGTCATGAGTGAATTGCATTTCAGTCCCGGACTCGATGGCGTGATCGCGGGCGAAACGGACATCGCCTGCGTGGATCAAGGGGTTCTCCTGTATCGCGGGTACGCGATTGAGGACCTGGCCGAGAACGCAACCTTTGAAGAAGTCGCACACTTGCTGCTCTACGGCAACCTGCCAGACGAGGCCGCCCTCGCGGCCTTCAAGCAGCGCCTCGACAGCTATCGCCCGCTCGCGCCGGAAGTCATCGACGCGCTGCGGCTGATCCCCAAGGGCGTGCCCATGATGGATGTTCTGCGCACTGCCGTATCGATGGCGGGCCACTTCGACCCCGTCGCGGGCCCCGCGGATCTGCGCGAGCGTTCCGTGTGGCTCACCGCCCAGATTGCCAGCATCATCGCGGCCCGCTACCGCCTGCTCAACGGACAGGAGCCGTTGAACGCCAAGCCGGGCCTGTCTCACGCCGCGCAACTGCTTTATCAGGCAAACGGCCGGGAACCGGACGAACTTCATGCGCGCCTGCTCGACCTCACGCTCGTCCTCTACGCCGAGCACGAGTTTAATGCCAGCACCTTCACGGCCCGCGTGATCTGTTCCACGCTCTCGGATTTGGTGTCGGCCGTCGTCGGCGCGATCGGCGCGTTGAAAGGTCCCCTGCATGGCGGCGCCAACGAGGCCGCCATGGAGATGCTCACCCAGTTCAAGACCGCCGCGGAAGCCGCCGCGTGGATCAAAGACGCCCTGGCCCATAAGCGCAAGGTCATGGGGTTCGGCCACCGCGTGTACAAGCACGGCGACCACCGCGCCCGCATCCTCGAACGAGAAATGCGCAAACTCGCCGCCAGCCTCGGCGCCCACGAGTGGATAGCCATCTACGACGCCATCAAGGAACCCATGGTCAACGAGAAGAAGATCTACCCAAACCTCGACTACCCCTGCGGGCTCACCTACTACCTGCTCGGCCTGCCGCTCGACCTGTACACGCCCCTCTTCGTGGCCGCGCGGGTGACCGGCTGGTGCGCCCATTTCATGGAGCAGGCCGCCAACAACCGGATCTTCCGCCCCTTGAGCCGCTACACGGGACCCGCGGCCAGGCCTGTCCCCGCGCGGGTGAAATAGGCAGCGTCCACGTCGAGGCGGAATCACCGGGAGCTGACGGGCGCGTATCCTTCTCGATCCACATTCACGCCGCAATGCGCGTAAGCTATTGATATGCAATGATCTGCGCAGGTATGCAATATGGCGCACATGTGCTATACTGAGACCGTGGCGATGGGCCGGGTTTGTTCGCAGGGTACGGGGGCATCCAGCACAAATCAGCCAAGTGTTCCGCAGAGGGGGGGGGCAGGGATCCCTGTTCCCTTGAGACCCCGTGCCGGAAGGCGGCGGAATCGGGCTGTGCCCCCTGATGTGAACCTCATCCCAAACCACTGTCTCTTACATTTGCGAGACTGGGGTGTGTGCGGCGGGACTGCATGGCAGCGTCCCGTCTGTGACGGAAGCTCTGCTATGAAAAATGCTCCCGCGCCCGACAATGGGGTGCGCGTTCCGGGCCGGTTCCTGGCCCTCAGGATTGCCGCAATCTACGCCATACTGGGCGGTCTGTGGATCTACCTTTCCGGCTTCATCCTCCACTTGCTTGAGCCAGACCATGGAACGCAGCAGGCTTGGGAGATTGGAAAAGGCTTCTTCTTCATCCTCGTGACCGCCACGGTTCTGGGTCTGGTCTTGGCGCGGTATCTGCGGAGACTTCACAATAGCTACCTTCTCCTTCGGGAGAGTGATGAACAGAAGGAATACCTCTTCGAGAACATGCTGGAGGGGTTTGTCCTCTGCCGCCTGCTGTACGAACATGGACAACCCCGGGACTTCGTACTGCTCAAAGTCAACGACGTCTTTGAGAGACTCACAGGCCTCACCGATGCCGTCGGGAAGAAGGCCACGGAGATTGTCCCCGGAATCTGCGAAACGGACCCCCATCTGTTCGCCGTGAGCAGCCGGGTCGCCCGCAGGGGAAAGCCCGAACGGTTCGAACTCCGTGTGAATGCCCTGAGGCAGTGGTTCTCCGTCTCCATCTACAGTCCGGCGCAAGACCTGCTCATCGTTTTGTTTGACGTCATCACGGAGCGGAAAACCGCCGAGCAGGCCCTGCGGGACCAGGAGGAGTCGCTGCGGCGCTTCGTGGAGCAGAGCCCTGCGGCCCTCGCCATGCTGGACCGCGACATGAAGTACCTGGTGGTCAGCCGCCGCTGGATGGATGATTACCGCCTTGGCGAGCGCTCGATCATTGGCCGCAGCCACTACGAGGTGTTCCCCGAGATTACCGATCGATTGAAAGAGATTCACCGGCGTTGCCTGGCGGGCGCCGTTGAAAAGAACGACGAAGACCCATTCCCGCGTGCAGATGGGAGTACCGATTGGCTG
>JADLCA010000734.1 GCA_020847495.1 Candidatus Hydrogenedentota bacterium
ATATTCTCGATTTCTCCAAGATCGAAGCTGGCAGACTCGACCTGGAGACTCTGGATTTCGATCTCGCCGGTCTGCTCGAGGACTTGATGGCCACGCTGGCTGTCCGGGCCCAAGAGAAGAGTCTGGGGCTGTTGTGTGCCTTGGACGAGGGGGTGCCATCCCTGCTAAAGGGAGACCCGGGTCGCCTGCGCCAGATCCTCAATAATCTCATTGGCAATGCGATCAAGTTCACACGTGCGGGGGAAGTGGTGCTTCGCATCTCTAAGGAAACGGAAGATGAGGACGCCGTCCTGCTCCGCTTTTCCGTTCGCGATACGGGAATCGGGATCCCGAAAAGCAAGGTCGGGATTCTCTTTGACAAGTTCAGCCAAGTGGACGCCTCCACGACGCGAAAGTACGGGGGAACCGGCTTGGGATTGGCGATCTCGAAGCAACTGGCTGAGTTGATGGGCGGCGAGATTGGTGTCGAGAGCGTCTTGGGCCAGGGGTCAGAATTCTGGTTCACCGCGCGTTTTGACCGGCAAGCAGCGCAGGAAGAACCGCAGGCCGTTCTGCCCGCGGACCTCCGTGGTGTCCGAATTCTGGTTGTCGATGACAGTCCGATTGCCCGAGAGATTCTCGCATCTCGCCTCACCTCGTGGAACATGCGACCGTCCCTTTCCGGGGATGGCAATGAGGCCCTGCAACTGCTGCACGGCGCGCTGGAGGAGGGCGACCCATTCCGCATCGCATTGGTGGACATGCAGATGCCGGGGATGGATGGCGAGACATTCGGCTGCTGTGTCAGGGCGGACGAACGCTTGCGCGATCTGAGGATGGTTATCCTGACGTCAATGGGCGCGCGAGGCGATGCGCGGCGCTTTGAGCAAGCCGGGTTCGTGGCCTATGTCACGAAGCCAGTACGCTTCCATGAGTTCCGCATGGTCCTCGCCTTGGCGTTGGCGGAGCGAGACGGAAAAGAGTCGAACAGGCTACCGATCACAACGCGCCACACGGTGCGGGAGATGTCGCGCCAGTTCGCGGACCGGAACGGCCGCATCCTGATTGCAGAAGACAATGCGACAAACCAGCAAGTGGCGATAGGGATTCTGAAGAAACTCGGATTGGCGGCCGACGTCGTAGATAATGGCCGCGAAGCCATCAAGGCATTGGAGACTGTTCCCTACGACTTGGTATTGATGGATGTCCAAATGCCGGACGTGGATGGGTACGAGGCCACACGCCGGATACGCAACCCCAAGTCGGCTGTCCTGAATCACGATATCCCCATCATAGCCATGACAGCCCACGCGCTGCAGGGGGATCGCGAGAGATGCCTCCAGGCAGGGATGAATGACTATATCACCAAACCCATATCGCCCGAGGCCCTGGCAAGCGCGCTGGAAACCTGGTTGCCCGCCAAGACCAGCTTGGAGCCAGAGCAGGCGGTGTTGAAGTCACCCGCAGTATCGGTTGACACTGGACAAAAGCCCCCGGTCTTCGACATGGCGGGGATGATGCACCGGATGATGAACGACGAGGAGTTGGCGAAGATCGTCGCCTCGGGATTCCTTGAGGATATCCCGCGGCAGATCCAGACGTTGAGAACGGCCCTCGATGAGGGGGACGTTTCGAATGTCAAGCTTCGAACCCATAGCATCAAAGGCGCGGCGGCCAACGTCGGCGGCGAGGCTGTGCGCGCGGTGGCGTCCGATATGGAGAGTGCCGCCAAGAATGGCGATCTGAACGCAATTCAGGCCCGAATGGATGAATTGGAAACCGAGTTTGAACGTCTGAGGCGGGCAATCACGGATGAATTGTTCCGGGAATAACAGGGGTGATCATGAATACGCTCATCGTTGAAGACGACATTAGCAGCAGGATTCTGCTGCAAACCATCCTCAAACAGCATGGCCCGTGTGACGTGGCAACAAACGGCAAAGAGGCCGTCGAGGCGGTGCGCCGCGCTCTTGAATCAGGCGAATCCTACGACCTGATCTGTCTGGATATCATGATGCCCGAGATGGACGGACAAGTGGCCCTCAAGACGATTCGCGGGATGGAAGCAGACAGAGGGATCGCGTCCACAGATGGGGCCAAGATCGTGATGACAACAGCCCTGTCTGACATGAAGAGCGTAAGCGGCGCCTTTATCAGCTTGTGCGATGCATACCTGACGAAGCCCATTCGAAAGGAGAAGCTGCTGGAGGAATTGCGCAAACTGGGGCTCATCGAGTAACGAGGTCAGTCCAAGTCGACTGCCGTTTCCAGGTATCAAGAGGCTACGCTGTTCCGCTGATAGTACACCGCGCGCAGGTACCGCATGGGCGTGAATTCAGGGCAGAGCCCGGCAATGGACTCCGTCGATCCGATGATGAGCGCCCCATCCTTCTGGAGGTGGCGGCCCAGGTTCTTGAAGAGCCGGATCTTGTCGGATTCGGTGAAATAGATCGCGACATTGCGGCAGAAGATGATGTCAAAAGGGGTGGCGTTGGCGATTGGTTCCAGCAGATTGGCGCGGCGGAACGTGGCCAAGGCGCGCAACTCGTCACGGACTTTCCAGCGGTCTCCGGAGGGTTCGAAGTAGCGTGCCAGTTTGTCCGGAGTCATCCCGCGGTCAAGTTCCAGCCGGGTGAAATGGGCATAGCTTGCCTGGGCCACGGCGGCATCAGAAATGTCAAGACCCAGAATGCGGACATCGTAGCCCTTGAAATCACCGAGTAATTCCTTCAGGACAATCGCCGTACTGTACACTTCCTGGCCGGTGGAACACGCGGCGCTTAGAATGCGGATCGGAACGGGGCGCACTCCTGCCTTGTTGCGCCGGTCGATCAGTTCTGGAAACAGTTTGTGTTGCAGCAATTCGAACGGTGATGTGTCGCGAAAGAAGGAAGTCTCATTTGTTGTAATCGCGCTGACGACTTTCGTGCGCAGAGTGTTTCCGGCGTCGGTCTTGACCTTGTAGAGCAGCTCTGCCCAGCCGCCCGCACCGGTCTCGCGCAGCAAGGGGCCAAGACGGGTCTCGACGAGATACGCCTTGGTATCATCTAGGTAGATGCCGCATATTTCATGGATATGCCGGCTCCACGCCGTCATTTCATCGCGCGTGGGCGCCGCGGCATTCATATGCCCAGGCCTTTCACAACCGAAGCGATGCGCGACGCGATGGATTCCAGCGGCAACACGGCATCAGCGACACCGGCGTCCACAGCCGCCTTGGGCATGCCATAGACCACGCAACTGGCCTCATCCTGCGCGATGACGAAGCATCCATGCCGCTTGAGCAGGCGCAACCCCAGGGTTCCGTCACTGCCCATCCCCGTGAGAATGACGCCCATCGCTCTGCCGGGAAAATGGTTGGCGACCGACCGAAACAGATAGTCCACGGCGGGCCTGCAGTTGTTTTCCGGAGGGTCGTCCGTAATCTGGATGGTTCTTCGGCCTTCAGTTCCGGGGGCCAGGCGCATCTGACGGCCGCCGGGGGCGATGTAGACCGTGTTGGCCTCCGCCATCATCCCGTCCGCGGCCTCGCAAACGCGCAGCGTGCACTTCGCGTCCAAGTTCTCCGCGAGCGACTGCGTGAACACCGGCGGCATGTGTTGCACGATGAGGACCGGCACCCCGAGATTGCCTGGCAACGAAGGAAGCATGGCGGCCAAGGCGTTGGGACCGCCCGTAGACACGCCGATCAAGACAAGCTCGGGCTTGGCGGCGCTCACCAGGCGGTTCATGCGATGTTCCACGGAGCCCAGAGCAGGAGCGGTCTCCCGGGTGACGGTTTCGCGCGGGACGGCCGCGGCCGGGGATGCGACCGGTGAAGCGCCCCGGAGAATCCCGCGCACCCCAAGGCGCAGGGCCAGGGCCTTCAGCCGGGGCGCCAGTTCGATTCGAAGCGCTTCCCGGCTTTGTTCGGCGCTTGCCGTGTCCGGTTTGGTGATGAAGTCGAATGCGCCCTTTTGCAGGGCCTGCATGGTGAGACGGCCACCATGCCGGGTCAGCGCGCTTACCACGATTACGGTCGGCAGTTCCCCCGCGGCCTTGAGCGCATCGAGGACCGCCAACCCGTCCATCTCCGGCATTTCCATGTCCAGGGTGAGCAAGTCGGGACGCAGCTCGCGCACCTTCTGGATGGCAATCTTTCCGTTTGGCGCCTGCCCTACCACTTCCACGCCGGGCAAGGAAGACAGCACCTCGGCCATGACGCGACGAAAGAGGACGGCGTCATCCGCTACCAGGACTCTCACTGATCAGTCCCCCACGAAGACTTGTTGGTCGTGCGCGCAACGCAGATTCCAATCGGCATCCAGACCGCGTCGCCTGAACCCCAACTTTCATTGTCCGCGCTTGATCGCGTTGCTTTGCGTTCTCTCGTGTTCACTTCGCGGCGTCGTCCCACTGAAACAGCGCCCGCGGGTCCAGGATCGCCGTCAGCCGGTCGCCTTCGCGCCACACCCCGCGCAGACGGTTCCGCAGGGCGGGGTCCAGACTGGCAGGCGCCGCGCCGACGAGTCCTTCATCCAGCGCGATGGCATCTGTCACCGCGTCGACGAGAAACCCATAGGACTCCCCCTGGTGCTCCATGATCAAGAGGCGGGTATCGGGACCCTCCTCAACGTCTCCCAAGTCGAGATGCGACGCCATGTCTACCACGGTGACGATGCGGCCGCGCAAGTTCCGGATACCCACCACGCCGGGAGGAGCGTCGTGGACGCGGGTAATCTCGCCTACTTTTACCACCTCCTGTACGAGGCGCGCGTCTACGCCAAAGGCGGCCTCTCCCAGCCGAAACCCGGTCACCAACATTCCATCGGAGGCTTCATCTTGGTGCATATCTTCTGCCTTCGCCGGCCCGATGCAGTGCAAAGAGCCGATCCTAATCCCTACGACATATAGGGTCCGTAATCTTTGTCCATCTTGGTGATGTGATTGACCAGCCATTCCTGCAAGAGGCGCATGATCTCGCCGGGCACCGTTTGATCACCGGCGACCCACCGTTTCTCCATGGAGGCCACCTTTTCCAGAAAGCGGCGGTGCGCGGTACGCTGGGCTTCAAGGTCCGGGTAATTGGCCTTTTCCATCAACTCTTCTTCGGCATCGAAATGGTACTTCACGTACTGGCTGAGTTCCTTCAGAAGCTTGTGGCATACGTCCGCCCCTTGCTTCTTGCGGAGAGCCGCATGCAGATCGTTGATCATCTGGATCAGCTTTTTGTGATGGGCATCCATGGAGGCGACCCCCACGGAAAGCCGGTCATTCCACG
>JADLCA010000735.1 GCA_020847495.1 Candidatus Hydrogenedentota bacterium
CAAGGGGGAGACCATGAGGGTAATGTCAGCACTATTCTTCATCATCGTTTTGCCTGCGTGGGCGGGCACGCAAGAGGTCTTTCCCCTGCGGGATAACGGTTCGATTATTGCCTGGACGATTGCCGGGCCGGTCGCCATGCCGGGTGTCATGGGGCATGGCGAGCATTGCATCGGATACTTCCAGGATTACCTGGGCGGTGAGGGCGCAGCGGCCCCTGCGGAGGATGACGCCATCCGGGTGGAAGGCCAGGCAATACCCTGGAAGACCGTCTTCAGCAACTCCCAAGGCTTCTTGGATTACGCACGGATCTTTGGGACGCTCCCGGACTTCTCAGGCGTGGCCTACGCCTTCTGCTCGTTGACAAGCGATGCGGAGCGGCAGGCCGTATTCAAAGTGAGAAGCAACGACGGCGTCAGAATCTGGCTCAATGGTGCATTAGTCCATGACCATCACACCGGCCGGACGGTCGATGCAGAAGAGGATACAGTCGCGGTCACGCTCGTTCCGGGAGAGAACCGTGTACTTGCCAAGGTCGATCAATCCGGCGGCGCTTGGGGTCTTCTTCTGCGTGTCGAAACGCCGGAGGGCGGACCTGTCTCGGGTGTGCAGTCCGCCGTCGCGGTGCAGCGTCCTCTTGCGAGGGAGGTCACCGGTTTCTCACTCGCCGCCACGCCTCTCATCCGAAGAACCTCCGAAGGCGAACGCCAGGTGTTTATCGGTGAGATTGCGTCCGGCGGCGCTGACGGACTGGTCTGCCGCATCACGAAAGCGGAGTGGGAGAAGCCCTACGAGGTGAACACCGGAAGATTAGCCGCGGGAGAGCACCGGATCGAGTTGCTCACGCCGGTCGTCACAAAGGATGGTCCCGCTCACGCCCAGATTCTCTCCGGCGAAAGGGTGATCATCGAGACGGACGTGGAGCTCGCTGTTGCCCCGCGGTGGACCGTCTATCTGGTCCAGCACGTGCACACCGACATCGGATACACGCGCCCTCAGACGGAGATACTGCCCGAGCATCTCCGGTACATTGACTACGCGCTGGACTATTGCGACCTCACCGACAGTTTCCCCGAAGACGCGAAGTTCCGCTGGACCTGCGAAACGACCTGGGCCGTTCGTGAGTATCTGAAGCGACGTCCGCAGCAGCAGGTGGAGCGCTTGGCCAAGCGTTTGGCCGAAGGGCGCATCGAGGTGGCGGGGATGTTTCTGAACATGGCCGAGACCGCAACGGAATCGGGTCTGGCCGCCGGGTTGATGCCCTTGCGCGAGATCGAGGACAGGCTTGGCGCGCCGGTAACGCTCGCCATGCAGAACGACGTCAACGGCGCGGGCTGGTGTCTGGTCGATTACTTCTCGCCAATCGGCGTCAAGTACCTAACCATGGGCATCAACAAGACGCGTTCCCTGCTGCCGTTTGACCGTCCGACCGCCTTCTGGTGGGAATCGCCGACGGGTAACCGCATCATGGCGTTCCGTGCGGACCACTACCATACCGGCAACAATTTGAGGCTGCACGAGACCGATATCCATGCCGTTGAATCGCGGCTTGTGGACTACCTGATCCAGCTCCAGCGTCTTTACTATCCGTTTGAGGTTGTCTCCCTACAGTACAGTGGATACCACACGGACAACTCGCCGCCTGCGATGAAGTCCTCTTCCCTGATCCGCGACTGGAATGAACGCTATGCCTCGCCGAGACTTCGCTGCGCCACAGCCAGCGAACCGATGCGCATCATCGAAGAACGGTACGGAGCTGAGCTACCCGTGATCCGGCAAGCCTGGCCGGACTGGTGGACGGATGGCTTTGGCTCGGCGGCCCGCGAGACTGCCGCTGCCCGCCACACGCACACCTCCGCGCAGACCAGCGAGACGTTTTTGGCCATGGCGTCCCTCCTTGGGGCCGAACAAGCCACCGCGCTTGCCGAACGCGTACAGAGTGTGGAGGAGACGCTCCTCTTCTATGATGAGCACACATACGGCGCCGCCGAGAGCATCAGCGATCCCCTCGCGGAAAACACCATGGTTCAATGGGGAGAGAAGGGGTCGTATGCATGGGATGCCGTTAAGCAAGCCGGCATGTTGAGGGAGGAGGCACTGGGTTTGCTTCAAACCTACGTGCCGCGCGCGAACGTGCCGACCATCGCAGTATTCAACAGCCTGAATTGGCCGCGCTCCGGACTGATCGAGGTGTTCATCGATCACGAGATCATGCCCACAGATAAGCACGTTCAGATCATTGACCCGGAAAACGGCGCGCCGATTCCGGTGCAGGCGATTCGAACCCGCAGCGAAGGAACCTACTGGGCGCTCTGGGTGTCGAATGTGCCTCCGCTGGGATACAAGTCTTTCCGGATCGAGGTGTCCGCGGATCCGCCAGCCGCGCAACCCGCACCGAACGCGGATACGTCCGTACTCGAAAACGCCTTTTACCGGATCGGATTTGATTCCGCGAGCGGCGGTATCAAGCAATTGCTGGACAAACAATCGGGGAACCAGCTTGTTGACAACACGGCCGAAGGGCGTTTGGGCCAGGTGGTGCACGAACAACTGCCGCGTCGCGATGTGCCCGGCCAAGAGGGCATAGAACACACCGCACTGGCTAATGTTGTCTTCGGGCCCGTTAGCGTGGGTTCCATATGGCAGAGTGTCCAATTCCACGGCGAGCTGGCCGGCACTGATGCGGCCAATGGCGTGCGCGGCGAGGTCCGACTCTATGAAACGGAGCCGCGCATCGAGATCCACTTCGCGATTAGGAAGCTGCCCGTCACCGATCCGGAAGGCATCTACGTCGCGTTTCCTTTCGCCCTCGCAGATTCAGAAGTGTGGTACGAGGCGCAAGGCGGAATGGTCCGCCCGGGCAAGGATCAGATTCCGCGCTCTGCTTCCGACTGGCAGACGATTCAGAACTTCATCGCGGTCCGCGGACCCGGGAACCAGATCATCTTCGGCAGCAGCGAGGCGCCCCTCGTGCAGTTTGGCGGCCTGAACTATGGGAAGTGGCAGGAGATGGCGGCTGTGGAGAAGCCGCACGTCTATTCGTGGGTCATGAACAACTACTGGTTCACGAATTTCCGCGCCTCACAGGAAGGGGAGTTCAAGTGGAGCTACTACATCACTTCCACCAACGATATCAGCAACACGCA
>JADLCA010000736.1 GCA_020847495.1 Candidatus Hydrogenedentota bacterium
CGAGCGTCCATTCGGACACCGCCCCCGCGAGGACGCGTTGGCGCAACCGCTCCGGTGGTTGCACCGGTCTGAATTCGCGCAGGCGGCGTTCAATCGTGTCCATCGTCTTCATCTCCAAGGAACTCGCGCAGTTTGGCCAGGGCGTAGCGGCACCGGCTGGCCGCCGTGTTCGCGGAACTGCCCATGACGCGAGCAATCTGGCTGAACGTCATATCCTGATAGAATCTCAAGAGGACCACCTCGCGCTGCTCCACGGGAAGCGCCGAAATGGCCTCGTTCATCTGTTGGGCGCGCTCGGCTTCGGCGAGTGGATTGATGGACTCCAGGACCACCGGAGTGAGAATGCGATTCTTGGTGCGTTCGCGTACCTCGATGCGACGCAAACGATCATACGCAGCGTTCCGCGCGGCGCGGTAGATGTATCCCACGGGGTTGCGTAATCCGAAGAAGCCCTGCCGCCGGGCCAACGCGCGCTCGAATACCTCGTGTACGACGTCCTCGGCATCCGCCGCATCGGCTGTGATGGCAAGAACGTACGCGTACAGGCCCGCCGCGTGCTGGTCGTACAGCTCAGCCATCGGCGTCTCTTCACGCGTGCTTGCCTTGCTCGCTGGGCCAGTCCTTCCCCTTCGCAGATGCGGCACGTCTATGAGATTCTCCGTAGACATTCTCACCCTATTAACGCGCGAAGGCACTCGATTTGTCTACTTGGGGAGAGAGCGGGGGAGATTCGCCGGCCGCAAGGGCGGCCTGGCCTGTCAGAATGGAACGGAGAGCGCCTCAATCCATGGGGTGAACTGAGCGCACAACCCCGCGAACGTGGCGTGACGCCCTGCAATTCGAATGAGCAACCGTGGGCGCACGGGCGTCAGCCCTTCCTGTCATCTCTTCGGTCGGTGCATTCACCCGGCTTTGGGGTCCATCGTTTGCCATCTGGCGTGAGTGAGACCCACTCGTGCTGCTTCTTCCTGCAGTTGATCGTGATGAGTTTGCCACCCTTAGGCAGAATTTCTACTCCGTACCCGCCTGCGCCTGTTGCGCGCCCATAGACGAGTTCGATGCCATCGACGACACCCGAATAGTCATTGACGTGATCATGTCCGCAAAAACACGCCGTTACCCCGATGGACTTCAGGAATGCAAGCGCCGAACCATCCTCATCGGCGATACAGGGATCTTCCCCTATGACTCCGGCTGCGGTACCGTTCTTCCAGACCGTGTCATACTGCTTCAACGGAATGTGGAAGAATGCGATTCGAGGCACGGGCGGCGTACTCACTGCGGTCAGCTTTTCTTGCAGCTCAGGCGCGATCTTGACGCCGTACTCGTGGGAATTGAGGCAGATCAGTTGCCACACCCGGCGCGTGCCCTGATCGAGAATGTCAATCACATAGTTGCCATCCGTAGCGGCGCCGCGATAAAGCGAGTTCTTTGCGTTCTCGAAAGCAGCGTGGCCAGCCGCGTAATCAGGGAGCTGGTCATGGTTACCCCACACAAACCCCCACGGGACGCCCATCGCTTCCATGCGTTCGATGGCAGACTGCATGTACGCTTCGCCCATTCCGTCGCGGTTTTCGGGCCAGAGGTCTCCGGTGACCATCACGAGGTCCGGTTTGGCAGTCTTCACCAGTTCCCGCATGGTTTCACAGGTCTGCCTATCGACGCTTTCGTGGTGAACTTCGTCCGCAAAGAGGTGCAAGTCCGTGAACTGCAAAATGCGGAGCCGCGAGGGATGCGGTATGACCAGTTGCGCCACGCCGTATGCTGGGCCGGTTTCCGCGCGTGCGCGTCCGTCGGAGGAAAACGCTGAACCAAGTATCACGGCGCCAACTGACGCCGCACCCGCCTTGAGAAAGTCCCTTCTCTTGAACCGAGCATTCGTCATCCGCGACCTCCAATTTGGGAATAACGACGTGAGCGCGTTGTTGCGTCACGAGAAGACCACGAACTCAGCCGCCTGAGAACCGCACTCAGCGGATTCCAACGGAAGTTGAGGCAGCTCAACCACAGTGGTACACCTTCACAACCCTACCATAAACATTGACTGACAGTGAGGTGTAAGCGCCCCGACCGCGAATCGAACGCGGATTTAATCCTTAGGAGGGACTCGTTCTATCCATTGAACTATCGGGGCCCTGTGAGAGACATAGTGATACCGTCTTTCATGATGAGATGTCAATTGCCCCGATTTGCATTTCCCTGTCTTACACGTTAGAAATGACCTGTGACCAACAGCCGATGCGTGCATTGGGGGTGAACTGCGTCTTGTGCATCAAACGCGAGGAGGTGCTGTTCACCTTCCTCCCGCCTCCTCGGTCAGGGTGGGCGCGGAAGGTTCAGGTTGCGCAGCGGCGTATTGCCATCAAGGTTCCCCCGATGAGAACCAAAGTAAGTGACGTTGGCTCAGGAACGGGCCTGACATGTTCCGATAGGAACTCATCAATGTACTCGTTCGTCGACGTAACGTAGATGCCGGATGCTGCCATGTACACGCGGCCTGCTGTGACGTCAAACGTCCAGCTAATCGTCTCAAGGTTCGTGACATAGTCTCCGGGAGATGCGCTAATGACGCGCACGAGCTGATCCTCGTAGTACCAGCCTGGTGAGACATTGCCGCGTTCCCAATTGTCCTTTGGGTCCAGGAGAAGATTCGCATTAATGCCGGGGTCGTGCGGGTCACTGGAGGGTACCAGTTCCCAAAAACCTACCCACGCGATAAGATAAGAGTCCGTTGTTGTGATGGCGTCGAGCAAATCGAGCCGGTAATCCAGGGCTGCAGAAAATGTGACGCTACCACTTTCAGTAGGACTATATTCGACAGTTTCAACCCAACCTATGGCGTGTCCGGCCACAGCCGAGTCGTCCAAATTGAGATATGCGCTCGCATCAGTCGCTAATTCGGGATTGGTGCTTGCCAGAAGATCCGGGTTGTCTGCCCATGCCTCGGCATATCCATGAGGTGTGAGTATGCTTGACCAGACGTGAGTCCCCGCAGGTGCGTCCCAGGGCGCTTCCAAGTCCCAGGCGTAGTGGTCGCCGGGGTCAATTGAGACGGTAGTTCCACCCCAACCGCCATGTTCGTCAGGCCAGATGTGCCCGGCAAGTTCCCAGTCCCCAGTGATTTCTGTGATGAGAAGACCATCCGCGATCAGTTCCGCCCGCGCAATTCCGGCCCAGAAACAGAGCCCTACGCCTACACAGAGTGTCAAACAGATTGACTGAGAGCTTCGCCGGGTCATGTGTCGTCCCTCCTTTCCTGTGTGGGGTGTACTGGAACTAGGTTTAAGGTGGGACACGGAGAACCTCCAACTCCAATTCCATGCTGCACCGCACTTAAACTAGACGTCGCTTTTCCCAACGCCGGGGCGGGTCGGAACTCGAATTGACAATACCGCGCAGGATGGCGAGTCTTGCGAATCCAGCACCTCATGAGCCGAAAACGGGACATTTACGCATTCAGCCATTTACCCGTGTGATCCTGGCCTTCTGTCCCGCAATGTCGTAGATTGAGAATGTCTTTCCCCCATTTCTTCGAACTCGGCGATGCATAGTCTTTCATAGTTTTGTTCAAAAGAATTAGCATTTTTCATTCCATCAGCACTTGGAGAGCAGTTGACTACGTGCTCGTGAAATGAAAGGACTGTGTTACAATAACTTACACTCTACGAGAACAAGTTTCGACGTTGCATTTGAGGGGCGATGTACTTTCGATTGGTTACGCTTGGTGCTACTAGTTGTTCCGAAGTGACAAACTCTTGACCAACTGGCCCGCCACTTGTCCGTCTCTGTCTTCTCCCGCATGCTGACACGAAGACCCTGCTCAAGGTGCCGGTTCTGCGCATATATCGACCGCAGAACCTCCCATTCCGCACACACATTAAGGCAAGCGCGGCGTACGCATGCCGCATATTCCTTGATTCGTTTCCCCTCTGCGCGTCATACTGTTTCGGTTTCTCATCGGAAGGAGGTTGATCATGAAACGGACAAGTTGCGTAATGGCGTGCGCGTTGTTTTTTGTTGCGGCGGTGGCGGCGTTTGGGCAGGACCCGGCCCCGTTTCTGGACCGCTGGGCGTTGACGATTCCCGGCGGCGGGGCCGGTTGGCTCGGCGTCACGCAGCAGGATGGCTACCTGGATGCCAGTATCCTGTGGGGGGGCGGCAGTGTCGTGCCGGTAGAAAGCGTGTACGTAGTGGGAGACACCCTGTACGTGACACGTGCGAGTGCCGTAGAGCGTAAGGATGCCGCGGGCAAGGTGGTCCGCGTTCAGACTTTCACCGAGACCATTACGGCAAAGGTCAATGGAGACACCATCACGTTGACACGAACCAAGCCGAATACCAATGGCCTGGGGGTAGAGACGAGTGAATTCTCCGGGAAGCGCATTGCCCCACTGCCTGCCGCGCCGGATTTGTCGAAGGTGAAGTTCGGCGATCCCGTCGAGTTGTTCAATGGAAAGAACCTGGACGGCTGGGAACTCACCAACGCGGACCAGGTCAATGGCTGGCGCGTCGAGAACGGATTGCTCGTCAACGACCCGGTGCAGGAAGAGGGCAAGCCGCACAAGTCCTACGGCAATCTGCGAACCAAAGGGGAGTTTGAGGACTTCAACCTGAAGCTGGAAATCAACGTGCCCGAAAAGGGAAACAGCGGCATCTACTTGCGCGGCATCTATGAAGTTCAGGTCGCGGACACCTTCGGCAAGCAGCTGGACCCCCACAATATGGGTGGAATCTACAGCCGCATCACGCCGCTCGTCAGCGCGGAGAAGCCCGCGGGTGAATGGCAGACCTATGACATCACGCTGTGCGACCGCCACGTGACCGTGAAGCTGAACGGAAAGACCATTCACGATAACGCGCCTCTGCTGGGATGCACGGGTGGCGCGATGACCTCGGACGAGTTTAAGCCGGGGCCCATCTATTTGCAGGGTGATCACACCGGCGTCTCGTATCGCAATATCGTGCTCACGCCCATCGTGAAATAGATCCGGCGGCAAGCCGCCTTTGATTGGCTTCGTGGGGCCGTCTCTTCTCGGGAGGGGACGGCCCCGCGTATGCACCGGCGCGAAGCGCGCCCATGTGTACAGCGGTTGGCGTTCGTCCTTACTGTATTTGTGTTGGCATTGATCCCCGGTCAACATGTACACTTTTCGAAATTGTGTTTGCTAGAGGCGATTTCACGCCTTTCCGTTACCATGGAGACGAACCAGATGCATAGGTTAATTAGCGTTAGTGCTTTGTTGTTGGGTCTGTGCGCGGCGGGTATCGCGCAAGAGGAGGCGCCGTCCGGTCCGCATGCCAAGAATATCATCGTGATGATCGCCGACGGCTGGGGCTTCAATCATGTGGAGGCTACGGACTACTACCAGTATGGCGAGTTGGGTCAGCAAGTCTACGAGCGTGAGTTCAAGGTATATGGGATGGACACGCATTCCGCCTCGGGTAAGCCCTACGACCCCGAAAAGGCTTGGGCGGACTTTGCCTGGGTGAAGGAAGGCGCGACCGATTCGGCTGCCGCTGCGACAGCAATGTCCACGGGCTCCAAGACTGTTAACGGCGCCATCGGCGTCGATGAGAAGGAGCTGCCACTTGAACACATCGCCGACCTCGCGGAGAAGAAGGGCAAGGCCACCGGAGTCATCACCTCGGTCCTCTTGAGCCACGCGACTCCCGCGGGTTTCAGCGCGCACGACCGCAGCCGGGGAAACTACGAAGAGATCGCCAAGGAGATGATCGGCAAGAGCGGGTTAGATGTGGTCATGGGCTGCGGGCACCCGGATTTCGACAAGGACGGCAAACCCCTCGCCGAGGGTGCGGAGAAGTCCTATCGTTACGTCGGGGGCGAAGAGACTTGGAAGCAGCTTCTTGCCGGCCAAGCGGGCGGCGATTGTGATGGAGACGGCACGGCGGATCCGTGGTCTCTCGTGCAGACGCGCGAGGCGTTCCAGGCATTGGCCAACGGCGAGACCCCCAAACGGGTGATTGGCGTTGTGCCTGTGCAAACCTCGCTGCAAGTGGAGCGTAAGCGCGATGACAATCCCGCGGACGACATGCCGTTCCAGGATCCGCTGTTGGAAACTGTCCCCACGCTCGCCGAGATCTCCTTGGCTGCCATCAACGTGCTGGACAACGACCCGGACGGGTTCTTCCTTATGATCGAGGGCGGGGCGGTCGATTGGGCGAGCCATGCCGGCCACGGGCCGCGCATGATCGAAGAAATGATCGACTACAATAAGGCGGTCGAAGCCGTCGTCGCGTGGGTTGAAAAGAACAGCAACTGGAACGAGACCCTCGTGATCGTGACCGGCGACCATGAATGCGGCTACCTCACGGGACCGGACTCAGACCCCGAGTACAAGCCCGTGGTCAACAACGGCAAGGGGAATTTGCCCGGCGTCAAGTTCAACAAAGGGAGCCACACGAACAGCCTGATTCCGATCTTTGTAAAGGGCGCGGGCGCGGAACTCTTCGACGCCGCCGTGATAGGCACAGATCCCAAGCGC
>JADLCA010000737.1 GCA_020847495.1 Candidatus Hydrogenedentota bacterium
ACACCGTCCGGAGGAACAAAACCAGCAAACGCGGGGTAAAGGGAAAACGAAAGCAAGCCGCATGGAACAATGACTACCTCGAGGAACTCCTCATGCAGGTGTGACTTTTAATGCGATTGCCCTGCCTGCCGGCTCTTGAATGTGCTGTGTCCCCGTACTAAGATGCTTCCAGAAGTGGTGCTTGCCATTATCAGGGGATGCATGTAAGAAATGCTGGCGCGGGTTCAATCGTGCGCGGTGCTGGGAATCGACGGCTATCCCCTTGCCATCGAGGTGGACAATTACCCCGGCTTCGCGCAGTACTTCCTGGTGGGTCTGCCCGATGCCGCCGTGAAGGAAAGCCGGGAACGCGTCGGGTCCGCCCTCAAGAACTCCGGGTTCCGCTACCCGCGCGGAACCGTCGTCATCAACCTCGCCCCCGCCGACATCCGCAAGGAAGGCAGCGCGCTCGACCTGCCCATTGCCCTGGGCATGCTGGCGGCGTCGGAACAGATCTCCGGCGTGCGCTTCAACGATTACGCCCTCGCCGGGGAATTGGCCTTGGACGGGTCGCTCCGCCCGGTGGCGGGGGCCTTGTCCATGGCCATCGCCTCGCGGGACCGCGGCCTGCGCGGCATCGTAGTGCCGGAGGCGAACGCCGAGGAGGCGGGCGTGGTGCCCGGCGTCGAGGTGATTCCCGCGGCTACTCTGAGCGACGCCGTCGCCTTTATGTCCGGGGTGCAGGAGGTTCTGCCCTTCCACACGGACATGCAGGCCGTGCTCGAACAGGCGCATCGCAACATCCCGGACCTGACCGAGGTGAAGGGGCAGGCTCACGTCAAACGCGCCCTCACCGTGGCGGCCGCGGGCGGCCACAATTTGTTGATGATCGGCCCGCCAGGAACCGGCAAGACGATGCTCGCGTCGCGGCTGCCGGGCATCCTGCCCGCGATGACGTTTGAGGAGGCGCTCGAGACCACGCGCATCTACAGCGTCGCGAACGGCGTCAAGGAGAAGGGCAACCTCATCGTGCGGCGTCCCTTCCGCTCGCCGCACCACACGGCAACCACCGTATCCATCAGCGGCGGCGGCGCGGGTCAACAGCCCACGCCCGGCGAAGTCAGTCTCGCGCACCATGGCGTGCTCTTCCTCGACGAATTGCCGGAGTTCAACCGCAGCGCGTTGGAAGTGTTGCGCCAGCCCCTCGAAGAGGGGCTCGTTCATATCCGCCGCGCGATGTACTCCGTCACGTTCCCGAGCCGTTTCATGCTCGTGGTCGCCATGAACCCCTGTCCATGCGGATGCCGAACGGACCCGAAGCGGCAATGCCGGTGCTCTGTCGGAGAGGTGCAGCGTTATATGGGGCGTCTGTCGGGGCCGCTGCTGGACCGCATTGACATCCACGTGGACGTGCCCGCGCTGAGCTTTGAAGAGCTGACGGACCGGCGCCCGAGCGGGCCCACCAGCGCAGAGGTGCGGCAGCAGGTGCAGGAGGCGCGCGACCGCCAACGCGCGCGCTATAACGGCGCATTCATCTGCAACGCGCACCTCGACTCGAAAGCCATGCGTGAGCATTGCGCCACTGGCGAAAGCGCCAGCAGAATCCTCGAACAAGCCATCAACCAACTCGGCTTCAGCGCCCGCGCCTACGACAAAGTCCTCCGCGTCGCCCGCACCCTCGCCGACCTCGACGGCGTCGAAGATATCCGGGACAACCACGTGAGCGAGGCGATTCAGTATAGGAGTCTGGATCGGCAGTTGTTTTGATTTGAGAATGTAAAGGGAATCTCGTTTCGGACGTGGGGAGTGATACGTACTACTTCCTTGTTTCCTCGAAGCGTGCATTGTGAGAGGAGGTGTACACAATGGACGTACGCACATGCCCGACTTGCGGCAGCACGAAGATAAAGACCATTCGCGGCACAATCACGCGCGAATATGACGGCGAGAAGTACTCTGTCTCGAATGTGGAGTACCACGAATGCCCGGATTGCGGGGAGAAGATCTACGGGCGCGAGGCGGTACCAGAGGGATGTCCGTGGCATCTGGAGGCGATCTCCTGAGCGGAGCGCTGGGCTGCCACGCTCGGAGAGCGAGGCAGTACCACAAGGCCGTCCGTGCTGTGCTTGCTGTCCTTTGGGTCCTTGGGGTCCTTTGCGTTCAGGCGAGCTGAAGACCATGGGCAGGGATGCCCATGCCACCTCGCGAGTGCTTTCTGGTTCTTCAGTCCGTCATACCTTTTCCGCAGCCTTCCAGGCGCGCGCGAGAGCAGCCACGCCGATCACCAGCAGCGCCACAAGAGACCAACGCCAGTCCAACGGGACGCTTTCGCCTCCGGTGGAGTTGTACACATCGCCGGAGGTGAAGTCGCCGTTGCCCACTCCGGGTCCGCCGAGCGGGTTGCCCGCGGCGTCGCGAATAGTATCGTTGTCAGCCAGGTCGAGGCGGATCGTGCCGTCGCCCGAGCCCGAAAACACGCCCACTATCCGGACAGCGCCGCTGCCGCCGACGCTCGCGACAAACGCGCCGGTCACGGTCCCTGTCGTGGTCAGTGCGAAGTCCGCCGTGTCCACGTTTGTCACGGGTTCCGTGAAGGTAACGATGTAATAGCACTGCGTCGCCTTCGCGGGGGACAGGACGATGCTGTCCACGTCCGGGTTTGTGTTGTCCACGGTGAAGGTGGCGCTCGGGCCCGCCGCGGGCGCGCTGTTGCCCGAGCCATCCGTGGCCGTGCCAGCGGCGATCGAGATACCCAGCGTGCCGTTGCCGGTAATGTTCGACAAGGTTACCTGCCGGTAAAGAGTTTTTGTCACCGGGCCGACTCCGATGGACGCGTTCGCGTTGCCCGTGGCATTCAACGTGACATCTGCCGGGTCGAGGGTCACGCTCGAGGCATTGTCGTACGCTACAACGTAGCTGACCGGCCCGATATTGGTCTGAGACAGAGAAGGCGGGCCGATGTTCACCGCGATGGCAAGGTTGTTGACCGTGAACGTTACGCTGGGGCCAGCGCCGGACGCGGAGTTGCCGGCGAGGTCGGTCGCGGTACCCGCGGCGATCGAAATGCCGAGCGTGCCGTTGCCGGTGATGTTGCTGATGACCACGGTCCTGGAAACGTTTCCGGAACCTGTGACGGCGATGTCGCCGGTCGCGTTGCCGCTCGCATTGAGGGTGACATCCCCGGCATCTAGGGTTACGCCGGAGGCGCCGGAGTACGTCACGGTATACGTCACCGGCCCGTTTGCCGTGGTGGTGACGCTCGGTGCGCCGATGCTCGCCGTTGGCGCCGTTTTGTCCACGGTGTAGACTTCGCCCGAGGTGAAGTTGCCGTTGCCCGCGCCCGTACCGCCCAGCGGCGTGCCGTCATCGGTCGCGGTGATGCTGTCGTTGTCGATCACGTCGAGGCGAATCGTGCCATCTCCCGATCCGGTGGCCACGGTCACGGTGTATGAATCGGCGCTCCCGGAAACCGCCGTCACACTCGCGCCCGTGATTCCCACGGTTGTGAGCGCGAAGTCGCTGGCGTTGACACCGTTGACGGGTTCGCTGAACGTGACGCTGTATTGAACGCTCGCGGCGTTCGTCGGCGATGGTCCAAGCGCAGTGACCGCGAAGACCTCGGGAGCACCTGATGCGGGGGCCAAGCCTTCCAGGCTGAGCACAAAAGCATCGGCATAGATGAGGGTTTCACCCGTGTTGATGAGATACGTTCCGGCGCCCGGATCGAAATCAACCTCGTAGCTGAAGTCTCCCGCCGCAACGATGCCGCCGTTGATGCTGGTGGCGATAGCGAGGCCGTGGCTGCGGCCAG
>JADLCA010000738.1 GCA_020847495.1 Candidatus Hydrogenedentota bacterium
TGCTGGCCGTCAATCCGGTCACTTGAACGAAGCGCTGTGCTGCCGCGCTCGGCGAGCGAGGCAGTACCAGAGGGGCGTTCCGTTCGCTCAATTCTCCGCGTTCCTCTGCGAACTGCGCGCCTCTGCGATTGAGCGGCCTCAAACCACGGGCGAGACGCCCGTTCCCCTGCATTGCTCTACGCTTTTTCGTATGGGTCATCTGCGGACATCGGTGTCATCTGCGGACAATCCTCTTCTTTGGCAGCGGCTCTGCCGCGCTATGGTTTCACGGGCAGTCCCGACCGGATGGACTCACAGGCGGCCAGGGTGAGCGCAAACGTCTTGTATGCGTCTCCATACGTGGAACGGATTCGGTTCCGCTTACCTGTCCTGACCGCGTCCAGAAACACCTTCGTCTCTTCCTCGTACATATCCAGACCGGGCGCATACTGCGTGGTCTTGCCGGCTTCACTGACAAGGAGTCTACCGTCCTGGAGCGTCAGCGTGGTGTCGGGAGTCACGATCTCGAGGCTCACCCGGCCGGGATGGTTGGACACGCAACTCGAGGCAACCACCCCGGTCGCGCCGTTCTTCAACCGCAGGGTCGCCACGCAACTGTCGTGGATGTCGAATCCCTCCGTTTTCGTCATGCACCCCGTGGAAGATACGGCGTAGATTTCGGCAATCTCGCCGCACAGGTACCGGATCAGGTCGAAGAGGTGGGTGGTCTGCTCGACCAGTTGGCCGCCGCTCTTGTCCATCCTGCGCCACCACCAGTTGCGCGGCATGACGCCGTTCCAGAGACCGCTCACGAGAGAGATCGGTTTGCCTTTCAGAATCTGGCGCGCGAGCGCGACGGTGTCGCTGTAGCGAAAGCAGTAAGCGACACTGCACAGGATGTCCGCCTGGCGCACTGCCGCCGCCACGCGCTTGGTCACGGCGCGGTCGAGGCCGATCGGCTTCTCGACGAACAGGTGGATGCCGCGGCCCGCGGCCGATTCCTCCACGCCGTTGTGGGCATACGGCGGCAGGCACACGTAGACAGCCTGCGGCTTCACCTTCTCGAACATGGCCTGATAATCGGTGAAGGCGTCTCCGCCGAAAAGCCGGGCCGCGGCTTTGGCCCGCTCCTCGTCGATGTCGCAGTGCCCGGCCACTTTCACATCGGGAATCGCATTCAGATGCCGGCAATGGAGATCGTGAATGCTGCCGCACCCGACACAGGCCACCTTGATCATGAGACCTCCCCTTCCCCTGGGCATCGCCAACGCGCACGCGGCACTGTTACGCTGCCCGGCCTGTGAAGAACATCCCCTGCATCGCTTGCGGTCCGGCAAACGAGTAAGTGGGCATTCTAACAAACCTCTGGGTTCGTGAAAAGAGGGGCGTCGCGCCGCGGATTCGCCTGCGTTGATTGCGCGAGGAGCCGCCTGGGATGCCGGCGCTCCTGGACCCTTAAGAAGGCGGGAACAAATCCCGCCCTGCTGAATGCGCATCGCCCCGTCGCGCTTGCCGGCCGCTCCGTCTCGTCTGCCCGGTCTACAGCTCCGCTTTGGCGGCTTCGAGCTGGGCGTGCGCGCCGACCAGCACCAGCACATCCGCGGCGGCGAGCGTGAAGTCCGGAGCGGGGTTGGTCACCGGTGTACCGTTGCGCACCACCGCGATGATCGATACACCCGTGTTTGCGCGCAGGTTGAGTTGGGCGATCGTTTGGCCCGCGGCGCGGCTGTCCGCCGCAAGGTAGTGGCTGCGCGTCACGGTCAATTGCAGGACCTGCAACAGTTCCTCGGTCGCCGTGCGGTCCGTGGCCATGCCGCGCAACATGCCGTACCTTCCCGCGCGTACCGCCGCAAGCTGCGCTTCGACGATATTGTCGGGGATGTCCATTTCCTTGAGCACGTGCGCGGCAATCTCGATCGAGGTCTCAAAATCTTCCGGAATGACGCGGTCCGCGCCTAGTTGGTACAACACGTCCAGCTCCGTCACGAAGCGCGTCCTCGCAAGGATGAACAAATCCGGCCGCGCCGCGCGCGCCACGGAGACGATGCGCTTCGTGGACTGCGTGTCGTTGATGGCGATCACGAGGGCGTGTGCATGCGACAGGCCCGCGTGTTCGAGGATTACGCGGCGGTCCGCATCGCCCACGACGACCTCCGCGCCGGCGTCGCGCGCCGCCTCGACGAGGTTCGGGTTCATCTCGATAACGGCATGTGGAATGTGGGTGGCCTTCAGGACTCGTGCGAGGTTCTGCCCGTTCATGCCGTAGCCCACGATGATCACGTGGTGCGCGCCCGCGGGCTTACGCTCGCCCTCCTCCTCGGCCCGCGCTCCGCGACGAACCACAAAACCCGCAAGCCCTGTCGCGATTGGGCCGGAAAGCGGCACCAACACCGCACCCGCAATCATGGACCCGACCGCGTACACGATGATCCCGCTCAGAATGTCCGCGGAGAGCAACCCGATCTTTTCCGCTTCGAGCCCAAGCACGTAGCCGAATTCGCTCACCGTGCACAGGCCAATCCCCACCTGAATGGACGGCCGGAGCGGCCACCCGGACATGCGCACGGCCCCGGCCGGCAACAGGGACTTTCCCAGTAACGTGACCAGGATGGCCAGACCAATGGCCGGAAGGTGCGTGCCCGCGAGGTCGAGATCGACTTTCATGCCGAGCGAGACAAAGAACAGCGCGTTGAACACGTCGCGGAAGGGCATGATGTCCGCCACCAACTGGTGACGCACGTCCAACTCCGCGAGCAAAAGCCCCGCGACGCACGCGCCCAGGGCAGGCGACCAGCCTGCGAGACCGGCCAGCCACGCGCCGCCGCACGCCATCAGCACCGCGAAGAGGGCCACCAGCTCGCGGCCGCCCGAGCGAACGACCTTCGCCAGGAACCACGCCAGCAAGTGGCGTCCAAACAGGGCCGCGAAGACCAGCCCGGCGAAACCCAGCCCGCCCCGAAGGGCAGCGCCCTTCCAGTCAGCCCCTTCTCCCACCCCCAGGAGCGGAAGAAACAGCATGATTGCAATGACCGTGACATCCTGCAGCAGCAGGATGCCCGTGGCGATCATTCCGCTGACGGTATTGGTCTCGCCGCGATCGCTCAGTTGCTTGAGTACGATCGCCGTGCTGCTCAACGCCACGGCGACGCCGACCAGAGCGGCCGGAGTAGGAGTCAGGTCCATGAACTGCCAGGCCAGGGCCCCCGAAAGCAGTGCCGTCACACCGATCTGGAAAGACGCCGCCAGCAACAGGCTCTTGCCCATTCGGATTAACGGCTTGGGCGACAGCTCGAGCCCGATAGTAAAGAGCAGCATGACAAGGCCCATCTCGGCAAGACCACCGACCTCTTCCTCAGGGATCAGTTCCAGACCTGACGGACCGATGAGGATGCCCGTGAACAGGTAGCCGATGATCGAAGGCGCGCGCACAATCCGGAACATCCACGCGGAGACAACCGCGGTGCCGAGAAGCACCACGATGTGCAGCAGCAACGCCGACTCATGCATGATTCAATCGTGTCTCCTTCAGGTACGTTGCGCTTCCCGGCAATGCACCACGAAACATCGGGTTTTCGCCGGGGGCGATATGGTAGCATTTTCAGCCAGGAGGGGATCGCACATGCACGGTTACACACTTCGATACTTTGCGCTACTGGCTGCAGCATCCGCTGCCCTGCTCGTCAGCGGAGCGATGCTTGCCCACGCGGGCGTCACGCTACACGTCTCGGCCATGGGCGACAACAGCGACGGCTCCACTTGGGAAAAGGCTTTCACCACGGTCCAGGCGGCGCTCGACGCCGTGCCCGACGAGAAGGGCGGGCATCGCGTCCTCATCCGCCCGGGCACCTATATGGAGGCCAACCTGCATCCCGCGTTCAAAGGCGCGCCCGGAAACTACAACACGCTTGAAGTCGACTTCGACGGCAGCCAGGGTTCGGGCCGTTCCGGCTACGCCGTCCTCGATGCGAGCGACGCCAAGCGCGGCTTTCAGAGCGTCGACTGGTGGAGCAACTTCCGCGAGTCGCCGGAATTCTCCGGTGTGGATTGGGACCGCTGGAACTTGCGCCACATCTACGCCACGGGCGGTGACGCGGGCCTATTCTGGGACCTCCCGCCGAAGATCGAGCCTTTCACGGTCGTCGTGGAAGACAGCGTGGGCATCGGGCGCGCGTTCGGCGGCGGTGTGGGCCACATACTCCCACGGGCGGACGAGCCAATCGTTTTCCGCCGCTGCACCCTGTGGAGCCAGGACTGGTGGGGCGACGCGGCCGGCGCCTACGTCCGCGCGGAAAACGAATCCATGCAGGACACGCCGGATGTCACATTTGAAGATTGCTCGCTCGTCGGCCCGGACAACGCGCTTCAGGCGGGCAACCCGAGCTACAGTGGATACACGCGCGTGAAGTTGAAAGGCTGCCGGCTCATCTCGCTCAACTACTCGCAGCCGCGCGGCACGCCCGGCAGCGGGATCATCGTCAGCACAATCGAGGGCCGCTTCCTCCACGTCGATCTCGAAGACTGCACGTTGATGGGGTACAAAGTCTTCGGCGCGGGCGAAGGCGAAGTCTCCTACAGCACAAAGGGCTCCGTGCGCGCCTACGTGCAATACGAACAGGACACGCCCAAGGGCATGCTTCGCATCGGCTATTGGCCCACGGAAGCTTTCGCGTCCATCCTTCCGCCCGCCGCGCCGCAATACGGCCCCATCCTTCGCAAGGAATCACTGGTGCGCACCGAGATGTGCGAAGTCACCCCGGTCGAGTGGAACGGACGCCTCTGCCTCATGGACTGCGTGCGCCCGGCAAGTGGCGGCGAAGACTCTCAATACTACCTCTGCCTGCGCGACGCCGAAACCAATGAGGAACTCGCGCGCTTCGCGGATGGCTACGGCCTCGCCTGCGCGTTCGTGCACGACGGCACCTTCTACGCCTTCGCCTCGCGTCACGAGAACAACGATTGGAACGACGTGACGGTGTTCTACTCCAAGGATTTGAAAACGTGGGAGTCGAAGACCGTCATCACGCAGGAGAACGAGCATCTCTTCAACAGCTCCGTGTGCGCGGACGCGGATGGTTTCGTGATGGCCTACGAATCGAACGACAAGCAGTATCCCGCGTTCACAACCAAGTTCGCGCGCTCGAAAGACCTCCTCAACTGGGAGAAGATCCCCGATGCGATTCTCGGACGCGATCGCTACACGGCCTGCCCGTGCATCCGCTTCGTGGAGGGCATGTACTACGTGATCTACACCGAGCACCGCGAACCGCGCTGGTTCTTCGAGGCCTGGCTCGCGCGCTCGCCGGATTTGAAGGCATGGACCCTGAGCCCATCCAACCCCCTGCTCACGGCCAATGGCGACGATGAGTGCGTGAACAACTCCGACGTGGATCTCATCGAGCGCGACGGCAAGACCTACATCTACTACACAATCAGCGACCAGCTCACGTGGGCGAACGTCAAACGCGCCACCTATGATGGAAGCCTCAAAGAACTGTTTGCCTCCGCCTTCGCCGCGGGAGTCGCGCCCGCTACGCGTTAAGGGAGACATGGGCGATATCACTACGAATACCGCGCAGGCCCGGAGCATTGCCTCCGGGCCGCGCCTTTCTCTAGACAATCCCCTCACTGCCTTGCCCGGCGTCGCGGAGAAGCGCGCGGAGCAACTCCGCGCGCTCGGGCTCATCACGGTCCGTGATCTCCTCCAGCATTTCCCGCGCACCTACCAGGATCGCCGCGTCCTCACTCGCATCGCGGATGTCCGAGAAGGCGACACCATCACCGTCGAAGCGGAAGTGGTGAAATCCCGCGCCATCCGCTTGCGGCGCCGCCTCGCAATGGCGGACTTAACGCTGCGCGACGAATCCGGCGAGATCCGCGCGATCTGGTTCGGACAAGACTATCTCGTGCGCGTACTGAAACCGGGCTCGCGCGGCTTCTTCACCGGCGCGGCGGGTGCGTGGAAAGGCCTCGCCCTGCGCAATCCAGATTACGAACTGCACTCCGGCGACGAAGAAGATCGCCTGAACTCGGGCCGAATCGTGCCCGTCTACCGGCTCACGGAAGGTGTCAGCCAGCGCATGTTGCGGCGTCTCGTGCGCACCGCCCTCGACCTCGTGGAACCTCCGGAGGATCCGCTGCCCCGTGCCCTGCGCGAGGCGCACGCGTTTCCCGCGGCACCCGACGCACTCCGCCACGCCCACTTCCCTGATGAAATCGAGTCCGGCCAACTCGCGAAAAGCCGGTTCGCTTACGAAGAACTGCTCGGTATCCAGCTCGGCGTCCTCACCGCGCGCGCCAAGCGCCATCTCGAACACAAGCGCCACCGCCACGTTGTGGATGGCCCGCACCTTCAGGCCCTTCGCGCCGCGCTCCCCTTCACGCTCACGCAGGGCCAGCGAAGCGCCGTTGCCGATATCCTCGGCGACATGGCCTCACACAGGCCCATGGTGCGGCTGCTGCAAGGCGACGTGGGCTGCGGCAAGACGCTCGTCGCGCTGCACGCGATCGCGGCCGCATGCGATGGCGGCTACCAATCCGCTTTGATGGCACCCACGGAAATCCTCGCGGAACAGCACGGCATTCACTTGCGTGAACATCTTGAACCGTTGGGCTTGAACGTCGCCGTACTGACCGGCTCGACCGGAAACGCCAAGGCCGTGCGCGCCCGCATCGCGTCCGGCGCGACTTCCGTCATCGTTGGCACGCACGCCCTGCTCCAAGAGTCCACCGCTTTTCACAATCTCGGGCTCGTCATCATCGATGAACAACATCGTTTCGGCGTGGTCCAACGCGGCGCGCTCCATGCCAAGGGACTCGACCCCGAGTTGCTGCACATGACCGCAACGCCGATCCCGCGCACCCTCGCGATCACGGTGTACGGCGGCATGGATCTCTCCATCATCGAGGAGCTGCCGCCGGGCCGCGCGCCCGTGAAGACTCGCCGGATCACCCCCGCGAAAGTCCCCGAACTCTACGCTTACCTGCGCCGGCAGGCCGCGGCTGGGTACCAGACCTACTACGTATGCCCGCTCGTTGAAGAGTCCGCAGCGAAGCAGCTCACCGCCGTGACTACGCACTTCGAAGAATTGTCCGCCGGCCCTTTGAGCGGATTGCGCACCGCGATGATTCATGGGCGCCTGCCATCCTCCGAGAAGGATGAAGCCATGCACCGCTTCAAGCGCGGGGAGATCGACGTGCTGTTCAGCACGACGGTGATTGAGGTAGGCATTGATTGCCCCAATGCCACGACCATGGTTATCGAAGACGCGGCGCAATTCGGACTCACCCAGTTGCACCAATTGCGCGGGCGCGTCGGGCGTGGCCCCACGCAGTCCTATTGCTTCCTGCTGGGAAAACCCGCCACCGCGGACGGCAAGCGCCGCTTGGAAATCCTGTGTGAGTCCTCCAGCGGATTCGACATCGCGGAGGCCGACCTCGAGATGCGCGGCCCGGGCGAATTTCAGGGCTTGCGCCAGGCCGGCCTGAGCGATCTGCGCGTGGCCGACCTCGTGCGCGATGTGCGTCTGCTCGATGCCGCGAGACGCGATGCTCAGCGCATCCTCGAAGCAGACCCCTCCCTCGCGCGCCCGGAACACACGCTCCTCTCCGAAGCCGCGCGCCGCTACGAAGCCATCAACACCTGATGGGATGAGAACCCCCGGCGCGATTACGCGAGACAAGACCGCATACAACCTAGAAACGACAGTCGACTGGGACTGACCCCGTCTTTCGCGTAGGCTTTGCGGAGCGAAACACGGGGTCTGTCCCTAACACGTCCATCTGCGATTCCTCGCTCTTCTAAAACTCCTGAAGTTTTCGTGCATACCAACGGCGACAAGATCGGAAGACCCTCGCAGGCATGGCAAGCGCGTGTGGGACAGGCGCCCTCGCCTGTCATCCCATTGGGCCTGCCGTTGCGCGGGTGCCCTTCATCTGGCAGAATGCCTGTCGGGTGTGGATCGTAATGCCGGCCTTCCAAGCAAAGTGGAGTTCGCATGTCTCAGACAATCGACAGCATCGAAACACTTGAAGAGCGGTTGACCCGCCCCGACCCCGCGCTGATCGACTTCATGAAAGCGCTCGACGGTGATCTCGTCATCGTGGGCGTCGGCGGAAAGATGGGGCCCACATTGGCGCGCATGGCCGCGCGCGCGGATCAGGCGGCGGGCGTTTCGCGGCGTATCACCGGCGTGTCCACATTCTCACAGCCCGGTCTGAGCGAACAGCTCGAATCTCTTGGCGTGACGGTGCACAAAGCCGACCTGCTCGCGCCTGGCGCGGTCGCGTCCCTGCCCGACGCCACGAACGTCATTTACATGTTGGGGCGCAAGTTTGGCTCGACCGGCGCGGAATGGCTGACCTGGGCTACCAATGTCCTCGTGGCCGGGCGCGTGGCCGAGCGTTACGCGGCCTCGCGCATCGTCGCATTTTCCTCCGGCAACATCTCTCCTTTCGTGCCGGTAAATTCCGGCGGCGCCACGGAAGACACGCCCCCGAATCCCGTGGGCGAATACGCAATGTCCTGCCTCGGGCGCGAGCGCATGTTCGATCACTTCTCGAACGAGGCGGGCGCGCGCGTCCTTCATTACCGCCTGAACTACGCGGTGGATCTGCGCTACGGCGTCGTCGTCGATATCGCGCAACGCATCCTCCGCCAGGAGCCGCTCGACTTGTCCGCCGGCTATTTCAACGTGATTTGGCAAGGTTACGCCAACTCGGTGGCTCTTAAATGTCTCGGCCTGGCGTCCTCGCCGCCCGCGATTCTCAACGTCACAGGAATGGAGTGCGCGAGCGTCCGCGAACTCGCTGCGCGCCTCGGCGAACTCCTCGGTGTCGCCCCCATCTTTTGCGGCACGGAATCGCCCACGGCGCTCCTCAGCAATGCTTCGCGCTGCCATGCGCGGTTCGGTTCGCCGGAGATTGATCTCGATACGCTGGTGGAATGGGCCGCTGCCTGGCTGAAGCGGGGCGGTGTAACCCTCAACAAGCCCACGCACTTTGAGGCACGGGACGGGAAGTTCTAACCATGGCCAATCCAAGACTGCCGCAACCCCTTCTCGAACGCTTGCGCGCGGGCCTCGTGATTCCCGCGCATCCTTTGGCCTTGACTGCGCGCGGCAAGTTCGACGAACGCAGCCAGCGCGCGTTGACGCGATATTACTGTCACGCGGGCGCGGGAGGAGTCGCGGTCGGGGTGCACACGACCCAGTTCGCAATCCGCGATCCGAAACACGGACTGTTCAAGCCTGTGATTGAACTGGCGGGGGAAACGGTCGACGCCTTCTCAAAAGAGACCGGCACACCGATCATCAAAGTCGGCGGCGTCTGCGGTATGACACCCCAGGCTGTCCGTGAAGCTGCGTACCTTCGCGAGGCTGGCTATCACGTGGGTATGGTGAGCCTCGCCGCGATGGCGAAGGCCACCGTGCCGAAACTCGTCGAGCACTGCAAGCGCATCGCGAAAGAGATCCCGATCATGGGATTCTACCTTCAGCCCGCCGTGGGCGGCCGTCTGCTTCCCGTCGGTTTCTGGCGACAGTTCGCGGAGATCGAAAACGTGGCCGCCATCAAGATGGCGCCCTTCAACCGCTACCAGACCTTTGATGTGGTGCGCGCCGTCGCCGAGGCGGGCCGTTCCGACGATATCGCCCTGTACACCGGCAACGATGACAACATCGTTCTGGATTTGCTCACCACGTACCGCATCGCTGTGGGAACCAAACGTGTGCGGCTGCGCATCGCGGGCGGCCTGCTTGGCCATTGGGCATGTTGGACCCGGCAAGCCGTGCACCTGCTCGAGGAGTGCCACCGCGTCGCCGTTCCCGGAAACGACGTTCCCATGGAACTGCTGACCCGCGCGATCGAAGTCACCGATTCCAACGCGGCCTTCTTCGACGTGGCCAATGCGTTTCGCGGGTGCATCGCGGGGATCCACGACGTGCTCGTGCGTCAGGGCCTCATGGCAAGCCGGCGCTGCCTCGACCCGAAAGAGACGCTGTCGCCAGGCCAACGCGAAGAGATTGACCGCGTCTACGAGGCCTATCCGCACCTCAACGACGATGCCTTCGTCGCGCAACACCGGGACACCTGGCTGCGCTGACGCGCGGGACTGACCCCGTCATTCGCGGAGACCCTGCGAAGCGAATCACGGGGTCTGTCCCTCGACCACCGAATGGGACTTATGGGGATTATGGGACTGACCTCGTCACTCGCGAAGGCTCTGCGCAGCGAATCACGGGGTCTGTCCCTCGTCGCCCGTCCGATGAAGCCTAAAGGCCGACCCAGATCATAGGGGGCCGCATGCCGAGAGTAATTGCAGGACTTGCCAGGGGAATCCGGCTCGACGCGCCGGAAGGCGCTGCCGTCCGCCCGACGCTCGACCGCGTACGCGAGTCCCTATTCAGCATCCTCATGCCACGGTTGCCGGGAGCGCGCTTCGCCGACTTGTTCGCCGGCAGCGGCGCCAATGGCATCGAGGCCCTCAGCCGAGGGGCCGCCGCCTCGGTCTTTGTGGACAGCGATGCGCAAAGCCTGGCCTGCGTCCAGCAGAACCTCGCACGAGCCCGGCTGCAGCCAGATGCCAGACTGTATCGCCTCCGTCTGCCCTCTGGCTTGGCAAGACTACGCAAGACCGAGGCCCCTTTTGACCTCGTGTTCGCCGATCCGCCATTCGACTTTTCCGCCTACGATGCGCTTCTCGAAGCCCTGGTTTCGGGCGAACTTCTACTGCCGCACAGCCTTGTAATCATTGAACA
>JADLCA010000739.1 GCA_020847495.1 Candidatus Hydrogenedentota bacterium
TCGGACAACCTCTACGAGGCCTTGAACCACATCGCCGCGAAGGGCGGGGAACCCATCAAGGACCTGGCGGTCCTCGCACAGAGCGGATGGGCGGGATTCCTGGCGAACCAGTTGAAACACCGGTCCTGGGAAGGGTTCGTGTACTACGACCTGATCTTCCCCATGTTCGTCTTCATCGTGGGCGTGTCGGTGGTCTTTTCGCTGCAGAAGATGGTCGCCAAGGAGGGCAAGGCCGCGGCGTACAAACGCATCTTCAAGCGCTTTGTGCTGATGTTCCTGCTGGGCGTGTTCTACGATGAAGGCGTGGCTCTCCTGTACAAGGTCACCGAATCGGGCGCGATCGACTACAATGAATTCGACGAAAACGTGTTGTGCGGCGTGTTGCAGCGGCTGGCGCTCTGCTATCTCTTCACGAGTCTGCTGTTCATCAACTTGAAGCCGAAGGCGCTGGTGGGCGTGTTCGCGGCGATTATGATTGGGTACTGGGCGTTACTGACTTTCGTGCCCGCTCCCGGTGCGGCGGAAGCCACGTTTGCCCGCGGAGAGAACATCTCCCACTGGATAGACAAACAGCTTCCCCCGTACTACGGCACGGACCCCGAGGGCTATTTCAGTACCTTCCCGGCGGTGTGCAGTTGCCTGCTCGGGGTCTTTGCGGCCTTTCTGATCCAGAACAAGAACGTGCCGGCGCAACGGAAAGTGCTGATCATGGTGGCGGGCGGCGTATTGATGATCATCGCGGGCTACGTCTGGGGCTTGCAGTTCCCGGTCATCAAACGCCTGTGGACGTCCAGCTACGTGCTCGTCACGGGCGGTTACAGCTTCGTGCTACTTGGCCTCTTCTACCAGGTGATCGATATCTGGAACTACCAGAAGTGGTGCATCCCCCTGATTTGGGTGGGCGCTAACCCGCTGACGATCTACATGGCAACCAACATGGTTGATTTTGACGCGATCGCCAAGCGCTTTGTGGGGGGGCCAGTCGAGGCTTCTTTGGGTCTGTACGGACCGCTCACCGTGTGGTTTGTTTCCATGCTCATCTGCTTCGCGCTGTTGCGGTTCCTCTATCACCGCAAGATCTTCCTGCGCGTATAGCGTTTGAAGCCGGAGAATATTGTGATGCAAGAGAACGCCTCGCCCGTGGAAGGGATTGCCGCCGTCGCGGAGTCCGCGACCCGCTACGTGTCGGTGGATGCGCTGCGCGGCTTCGACATGTTTTGGATCGTCGGCGCCGAGGGGTTTGTCGGCGCGCTGAACGAGGCCAGCGGAGGGCAGGGGTTCCTGCAGACGCTCGCGACGCAGTTCGATCATGCGGAATGGATAGGTTTCCGCTTTTATGACCTGATCTTCCCGCTCTTTGTGTTTCTCGTGGGCGTGGCGACGGTATTCTCGTTGGACAAGATCATTGCGAAGCATGGAATGAAGGCGGCGCACATCCGGATATTCAAGCGATTCGTGCTGCTGTACCTGCTCGGCATCTTCTACTACGGAGGGATGGCGAGAATCTGGCCGGAGATCCGGCTCGTGGGCGTTTTGCAGCGCCTGGCCCTGTGTTATCTCTTCACGAGTCTCTTGTACTGCCACCTGCGCCTGCGCGGACTGGTTGCGGTGTTCGTGGTCATAATGGCCGGCTATTGGGCCGCGCTGACCTTCGTCGCGGCGCGAGTGCCCGGCCACTTCGATCCCAACACGCCCGCAGTTGCGTCCTACGAGCAGGGCCTGAATCTCACCCACTACATCGACTATCACTACCTGCCCGGGCGGCGCTGGGATGGAGATTGGGATCCTGAGGGCATCCTGAGCACGTTTCCTGCCGTGGCGAGTTGCCTCCGGGGTGTATTCGCCGGTTTGTTGATCGCGAAGAAGCAAGTGCCTGATCAGCGCAAGGTGTTCTATCTCGCGGCGGCGGGCGTGTTGATGCTGGCGCTGGGCTATCTGTGGGGCCTGCAATTCCCAATTATCAAGAAGATCTGGACTTCGAGCTACGTGCTCGTGGCGGGCGGCTACAGTTGCTTGCTGCTTGCATTGTTCTATCAGGTGGTCGACATCTGGAAGTTCCGTGCCTGGGCGCAGCCATTCATCTGGATCGGGAGCAACGCGCTCGCCATCTACATGGCGGACAACCTGATCGATTTCGACAGGATTGCGTCCCGTTTTGTTGGCGGGAACATCGAGATGGTCATCGCCCCCTACGGCCCGCTGCTGTTGGCCGCCACGTATGTGGTCCTGATTTGCCTGTTCGCGCGTTACCTGTACAACAGGAAGATTTTCATCCGCATTTGACCGCGGAATCCTGTGACGCCGGCCCCAATCATGACTGAGGGAGATGATAGACTGTGGAAGCCGGTGTGCCCGAAGTCGGTCTGCCTGCCCTGCTTGCATGGTGGTGCTGGCCCCTGCCATTCGCCGCGCTGGCATGGTGGCTGTTGCGGCGCATCCCCAGGGAGTCCGAGTCGGCGCCTGAACCGGATTGGCATCGGCGGCCGCTCACCTTTCGGCTGGAACCATTGGATCGACTCAGTCTCGCGATTCTCGCTGGTCTTGCCGCTCTGCTTTGGCTGGGCAGAAATACCATCATCCCCGTTCCGCCGGATGCGTACTATCACTTGCTCGTGGCCCGGCACATTTACGAGACCGGGTCGATACCTCTCTGGAACACCTGGGAGTGGGCGCCGCTGGGACGGCCTCACCTTTATCCACCGGGCTATCATCTGCTGTTGGCGGCGGCGGCCATTCCCTTTCGCGGCGATTTTCTCACCGCATTCCGCTGGTTGACGCCTGCCATACTGCCCTTCGCCTACTTCACGACGTGGTATCTCGCGCGGTGGCTGTTTGATTCCCGGAGGGCGTTCGCGGCGCTGCTCATCGTGGGCATGGATGCGGTGCTGGTGTTTTCCGCGGTCATGGGCACGCCGGGCGTGCTGGCGACTTCTCTGGTCAGCATTCTCTTCGTGCTCTTTCTCTCGGGGCGCACGATTCCTGCGGCCGCCGTCGGCGTGCTCGCGGCATACACACACCTGGGCACTCCCGCGCTGGCATTCTGCGGGCTGGTCCTTTTCAGTCTAATCAACCGCGCGTATCTTCCCCGCCTGCTCTGTATCGCGCTGATCACCGCGCTCGCCGCCGCGCCGTGGTACGCGCGCGTCTTCATCTTTCGCGACTGGTTTTCGCATCCCATCGATCTGGGCGTATACGGCGAGTTCTCGCCATGGATGCGCCCGATCATGAAGTTTACGTGGCTCCAGATGGCCAATGTGTTTCTAATGGTGGCGGTGGTCATTGCCATTCCACGCGTCAAGTGGCGCGAGAAGCGGAATCAACTGCTGCTTGCCTTTCTCGTAGCACTGCTGCCGATGCTGTTCAGCTACGGTGGGCGCTACTACATCCATACGATTCACATCTGGGCCGTTGTCGCCGCAGCGCTGTTCACGGGCCTACTGGCGGAACCCCTGCGCTGGAAGCGCGTTTGCACGCTCGCGTTGCTTGCACTGTGCCCTGCGCCCGCGCTTGTGGGAACCGGTTCTCCGTTGCGTCCGGGGGCATACCCCGTGCCGTCTGCGTGGATGCTCGGGCCGCCTGTAGCCATGGGCGCGTTGCGGTTGCTGGATGGGGGAAAGGCTCTGGGCTTCGCGTCGTTCGACGATTGTGCGGCCGTCGCGGAACGTGTCAAGCAGGAAACCGCGCCGGACCAGATTCTGTACTTCACCTGGGACCGGGACACCGCCCTAATCGTCGCCTTTCTTGCCGATCGCCGCATTGACGTGGGCGCCTGGGAAGAAACCATGCCCAGAAGGCTTCAGCAAGACCTGATACGCTGGTACGCCTACCACGACCCGCATGCATGCTATATTTCCCGCGTGGGCTACGGGGTGCCACGTGATATCCCCGAAGAGGCCGTGGGCGATCTGCTCGTGGGATTGCGTGGCGCCGATGCCCCACAGAAAGCCGGGGCTGATGATCCGGTCAAGCGCCCCGGGAAGCGCAAGCAGAAGAAGGCCAAGGAGCCTGCCGCCGGGTAGACGGTGCCTCTTGACTCTCCGCCGCACGGTTTGATTGAACGAGGAGGAACGTGCATGACTGTACCACTTGTTATCTGGACGAGCCTCCTCGCAACCGCGCTCTCGTCCACAGAACCCTGCCAGTTTTCGTTCACGATCTGGGACTGGGATACCAGTTACCGTGACATCGACTTTTTTCACCGGCAGGTGGATGCCTGCGCCGAGGCGGGTTTCACGCGCATCGAGCTGGGTGTGGGGTGGCGCGACTGCGAACCCCAGCCAGGCGAGTTCGACTTTTCCATCGGCGATGACCGTGTGAACTACGTGCGGTCGAAAGGACTCGATCTCCGTCTACGTGTAAATGTGGCGCATTGGCCCGATTGGTACAATCCCGAGAAGTTCGAGATGTCGGACGGCACACCCTTCGGGCCGGGGAATGGGTTTCCCAGCGTGTTCAGCGCGCGCAACCGCGATCACCAGTATCGATATGTGTCCGCGCTCGCGGGCCATTTCGCGGGGCAAGGGCTTACGTATACGCCGGGTTTCAGCGTGCACATGGAAGTGAAGTTCTCGGACTGGAACTCCTACGAGCCATCCGCGCGGAAGGCCTTTCAGGATTGGCTGGCGGGCCGATACGGGCATATCGATGCACTCAACCGCGCATGGCAAGCATCGCATGCGAGCTTCTCGTCCGTTGCGCCGCCTGTACCGGGGCCAACCGAGGGCGAGCCGTCTCTCGATCCCGCAGCCTATGACTGGATGTGTTTCCGCGAGTGGGGACTTGCGGAATGGGTGCGCGGTTTCGCCGCGGCGGTCCGCGCTGCTGATGCGAGCGCGCGCATCTCCGTGCCGCTGGGTGAAAGCTACCGCCGCCAGTCCGCCGCGTTTGCCAACCTCGACTACTGGGGCTACTCACGCGAGGCAGACGAAGTGGTCCATTCCTACGATTTCTTCTGGCATGGGACGGCGGGGATGGGCCAAGTGAGCACGGCCGTCGCGACGATGACCGGCATCACGCAGCGCCCGGTGGTTTTCGAGATCGATGGACCCTACGTCATCGAGAACTTCGGTTACACGACGGACAACTACCGTACTGTGGGCAACCTGGCGCGGAAGGCGGGCGCCGCCGGTGTTCAGGTGTCGAACTGGGGCGGGGTTGATGTTCGCACGCAGCCGTGGATGAAAGAACTGGGCGCCGACCTCCGCGCACTGCCCGCGCCGGAGGCGCCGTCCGGGGACGTGCTCTACTACGTGTCCAAGTGGAGCAACTACTGTTACCGCGAATCCGGCGAAGCGCTTTACGATCGGCAATTCGGCCTGTGGTCCTTGATGCAAGGTGCGGGTGTCCCCTCGAGAATCGTGACCGACGAGAATCTCCTGCACGAGCCGCTGAATGCCAGGTTGCTCGTGATCCCGAACGCGCCGGTAATGGACGGAGCTGTGCGCGAGCGCCTGCGCGCGCTCTCCTTTGGTATGCGTGTCGTCTGCGGTCAGGACACAGGCGTCTACACGCCCACGCAGAAGACCCGGGGCAGTTTCGGCGCGAAGTTGGAACGCATGGATGCAGGGGTCCCTCAAGACCCGGCCGAGTTGGCGGCGCTCTTGTCGACGCCGAATCCGGAGTCGCATTCCTTACGGGTGGCGGCGGTCCAGTTCCACACGAGATTTGACGTGGGCTACAACGCGGAGCGTATCCTCCAATACCTGCGCGAAGCGGCGGCGCAGCACGTGGACGTGGTCGCCTTCACGGAGATGGCGCTGACAGGCTACTCCAAGCGCGCGGAGTTTGGTACCTCCATCGATTGGGCCGCTGTCGACCAGGCCGTGGAGCGCATCAAGGCGGCGTGCCGCGAGTTGCAGGTGTGCGCGATTGTCGGTGCGCCCACGCGCGATGGGGATGCGTTCTTCTGCTCGGCGCTGGCCATCGATGCTCAGGGTGAGATTGTGGATGCCTACGAGAAGACCTATCTGGCGGGTGAAGCGTGGGCCACTCCCGGCCGGAAGTTCACCGTGTTTCCCGTCGAAGGCGTGTCCTGCGGCACGCTCATCTGCCACGACGAACGCTATCCCCACCTCGTGCAATTGCGCGCGTTGAGCGGGGCACAGCTCTTCTTCTATATCTCTTGCGAATCGGGTCTTGCCGATGAGCACAAGATCAACCCATATCGCGCCCAGATCCAGGCGAGGGCCGTCGAAAACGGTGTGTATATTGTTCACGCCAACACGCCAGCGCGCCCCGGCGAGTTGGAATCGGAAGACGCGTCACACGGGCAGAGCCGGATCATAGCGCCGGACGGAAACCTGATCTGCGAAGCAGATACGACCCGCGAAGAGATGATCGTCGCCACGATCGATCTGCGTCACGCAAGAAAGGGTGGGGGCGCCGCATTGGAGAAGGGGCCTGCAATCGACTGGATGAGGCGGGGACTAGGTCTGGTCGCGGGACAGGAGTAACGCTTTCCTTCCCGATTTACAGTGGAACCGGAGTGGAGTCCGCGCCATCGTATATGCCATCTCCGTCGGTGTCGGGACTGAGCGGGCTCGTTTCACCGGGATCGACGGCACCGTTGCGGTTCATATCCTCCGAGCCATCGGGGATGCCGTCTCCGTCGGAGTCCGGGTCGAGCCGGTCGGTTTCGCCGGGATCGACGGCGCCGTCGCTGTTGCGATCCTCCATGTCATCGGCGAGACCGTCGCCATCCAAGTCCTGCGAGTCCAGGCCGGCCATGGCCAGCCACTGAAAGAGGTCCGTCGCGAATTGCCGGCCCGGCTGCTGTTCGAGCGCCGGAGTCTCAAGTGGTGTGGAAGCCGCAAGGACCGCGATGCGGCCCGTGCCATACTGCCGGATGGCGAGCGCCGCGGCGCCGGGAATGCCGGCAACGGGCGCCAGGGTTTCAAACGGTTTCTCAACCGTTACCACGGCACCCTCGCTTACCTGCAATGAGGAACCGTGGCGCGCGACGGGATTGGACGACACGGAAGCGTACGTTCCGGTTACGCCAGATGAAGTATCCAAAACGAGTCCGGCCGGTTTGAACCAGCGCGCATAGGATTCGGAGAACGCGGGGCCCTCGTTTGATCCAAGCAGCAGCAGGCCCCCGCCTGAAGACACGTAATCAAGAAGCGCCTGCCGCGCCACCGTTCCCGCCGCTATTGCGGGCAAGTTCATGACCACGATTGGGAAGTCTTCCAAGGATTCGGACAGGGGACCGCGGCAGAGGGTGTGGCTGAAATGATTCGCGGGTCCGGCAAGCAGGTCCATCAGGCTCTTCAGAAGGAGCGGATCGCTCGCGTCGCGTGGCTGAAGACTCTCCGGCGCTTCCCCGAGCAGCCACAGAATGCGCGCCACACTTGGGCGCGCCGGGCTCACCCTCACCCCGATTCGATAGGGAGACCCCGTTGCCTCCGCGCCGTCCGATTCGCGGCGCACATGCAACATGACGTGACCACCTTCACTTTGTCCCTGTTTGTAACGGCGCGGCTCGACTCCCATCAGAAACCAGCCGGGCAGGTCGCCGCGCATGGGGTACGCGCTCAGCCACGGTAGTGCGTTGCGATTGAACTCAAGGGACCAGCGCATGGCATCAGGATACGGATTCCTGAGTTGAATGGCCCGGAACTGACGTCCCGCCGATTCGCCACGAAAACGTACGAAGGGTTGCAGATGTAGGGCGGGGGAGGGGCGCTCCGGTTCCGGGTCTATGGAGTCCTCAATCTTGCCGCCGTCGGAATCGGATTTCACAGAAGAGTCAGGCGGTTCATGCAGTGTCATTACGCGAATGCCGGCGATCCGGCCCGACTGCAATTGGACTACGCGCTGGGACTCCAGACTATCACTCGAAAGCACGTGAAGGCGGCTGCCCTCTCCAACCAGGATGCGGCCTTCCTCCCATGCCACGGCGCCAATGGGATCATCGAAGGTCAGCGGGGTGCCCCCCGCCTTGCCTTCGCGCCAAACCTCGAGACGCTTGCCGACACCGACAAGGATTCCGTCGTCCTTTGTGTTCGTGGCGACGCGGAGTGGTTCCATCACGCCGGAGAATGAATACTCTGCGATCCTCTCGGCTCCCTCTCGTCCAACGTTGATTTGAGTCAGATAGGCAAAGCGGAGTCCCGGTTCTCGCGTCGCCACCCAGTACTGGCTGGAACTGGATGTGTACATGGGAGTGGCGTCATCCAACGGCGCGCCACGGATTTCGAGGGCGGCGCCCGCCACGGCCATATCGCTGAGCCGCACCACGTGCAGCCAGGATGCGTCGCGGGGGCTTGCCGCGTCGGAGGCCGGTCCTGTGCTGAGCGTGAGCAGGTAGTTGCTATCATTGCTCTCCTTCAGGGCAACGGGCGTCAGGTGCCGGCCCGGCGCGGCGAAGACCAGCGCATCGCGAAGCACTTCTCCGCGAGTCACGTCGCGGATGTGCAAAACGGGGTCTCCTGCCGTGTCCCTGCACAGCACCATCACTGCCGGGAGTTGACTCACACTTGTCATGGCAACTGGCAACCCCGGCAACAACCACGCGGCCGCTTTGGGCGGAAATGTATAGGGGATTGCGTCTGCTATGCGGTGTACTTCTAGGCGGCCCGCGCCAGATTCATGCGGCGAAAGCGCGGCGCGCGCAACGGCTGCATTCAATTCGCCGTTGGGGCCGCGCATGAGACAGCCCGCTGTGTACTGCCATCCGGGATCGGAGACGACCCAACCCTCGGCGCTCAACGCCATGGGGTTTGTGCCGAGAACGGCGAGGTATGAGTCCCCGACGCCGCCGCGTCCCGCGTGGCCTGCGTGTGTGCCAAGCGCCACCGCCCTCCCCTCAGGGTCAACCATGATGCTGCCGTGGATTCGTTCGCCGGGTATTGAAACTTCGCTAGTCGGCCCAAGCGCTTCGTCGATGTCAATGCCGTGAGCATGGACGCACACAGCTTCTCGTGCGGCGGTCAGGGTCTCCGTTTCCACGATGGCGAGTTGGCTCTCCGCTCTCGCGCGGGCCGCGGCACAGACGAGCACAGAGCACAGGAACAGCTTCGCGACAGTGAATTCGCGCGGCGAGTGAACTTTGAAGGGTCGTATGCCCTGCTTCCACTTCAGCATAGGGACTTATCATAGCTCAGGGAGAAGGGAACGTGTATGCGGCGCAAGCGGCTGGCCAATCGGACGGATTGGGCCGATCGGACCCGATTGCGCGGGATGGTTTGTCTTCGCGGGGCGAATCTCATACCATGTGATCGAACCATGCTATTTCAGGGAGATCTATCCATGCGCACCAAACCGTTGTTTCTCAATCTTGTTTTGGCGTTCTTCCTCTTATCCCTCAGCGTGCGCGCCGCCATGCAGACGGAGATGGTTCCGATGCGGGACGGGGCGAAACTCGCGACGGACATCTATCTTCCCGACGGCGACGGGCCGTTTCCCACGGTCCTGGTTCGCTCGTACTACGCACGGGGCGCCGGGGTGGCGTTTGGTGCCCAGTTCAACAAAGAGGGCATGGCCTTTGTCATCCAGGACAATCGCGGCCGGGGCGGCAGCGAAGGCAAGGACATGGTCTTCACCGACGATGGCTGGGGCGAGCATCAGGATGGGCGCGACACCGTCGAATGGCTGCGCGCGCAGAAATGGAGCAACGGCAA
>JADLCA010000740.1 GCA_020847495.1 Candidatus Hydrogenedentota bacterium
CGTCCAGGTGATCGGCCCATTTGGACCGCTTGGAAAACATATGCAAATCGGACACGACGTATCCGATGCGCTTCTTGGTCTTCAAGGCCTACGGCCCCCGTTGTGGTCAGGACAGCGCAGAACCCCTTTATGATAGCGCTCTCACGCGTCCCCGGCAAGCCTGGCCCTCGGCACAGAAGAGACCAGGATGCGCCCTCGCATCGGGATTGTGGTAGCTGCAAAGGGCCTTCGGAGTTTCCACCGGCAAGCGGAACGCGGACAAACGTGTGGCACAGGCGCCCTCGCCTGTGCCTTAAACCTAAAAACGGCAGCTGAATGGGACTGACCCCGTCTTTCGCGCAGGCTTTGCGGAGCGAAACACGGGGTCTGTCCCCTCACCCAAACCTCTTCCGCTTTAGCTAGAGACCTTTGATCCCCTTCAGATACGCGAGGATGAGCCGGTCGCGGAGGCGGGCCGGAAGGTAGGATAGGATGATCTGCTTCCACGCGTCGCGACCCACGTGGTAACGCGTCCGCGGTTTCGCTGCGGTGAACGCGTGCTCGACCACGCGCGCCACGTCCTGTGCGGGCACGGCCTCGCGCGCGGACTTCTGCGCGGCGCGCAGCATGGACTCGAGGGCGGAGGCGTACAACTCCCTAACCTCGGGCGGCGTGCTCGCGATCAGGTTCTCCGCCGCCGCGAGTCCCTTGTCCCAAATCGGCGTGGCGATGCCGCCGGGCTCTACGATGAGGACTTCGATACCCCAGGGCTTGAGTTCCATGCGGAGACTGTCGGTGATGGCTTCCAATGCGAATTTGGAGGCGCAGTACGGGCCGCCGAGCAGCATGGCCAGCCGCCCGCTGACCGAGCCCATGTTCACGATGCGGCCCCTCGCCATGCGCAGGAGCGGCAGGAAGGACTGCGTCACCGCGACTTGCCCGATGACGTTGATTTCCAACTGGCGCCGCCACGCGTCGATAGGCAGAAACTCCAGTGGACCGTGCACGGCGACGCCCGCGTTGTTCAGCAGACCGGCGAGCCCCGCGCCGCTGCACTCCCGCGCGACGAGGTCCGCGGCCGCCGCGATGTCCTGGGCGGACGTCACATCAAGCTGCACAGGGGTGAGCCGCCCGCGGCTCTTGCGCACAAGCGCTTCCGCCGCCGCCGCGCTCCGCACCCCCGCAAACACCCGGTACCCCAGGTCTTCCAGGTGCAACGCGCACGCCTCGCCGATCCCCGTCGACGCGCCCGTGACGACAATTGCGCCCTTCGCGTCTCCGCCCACGGCATGCTCCTTGTCTTTCGCGATAGCCATGGCGGTATTGTACCGCGTCAGGTCATTGCTTCTCGCCCTCGAATCTCAGCGAATCGAGGGAGATGTCCTTGATCGCGCCGTTGGTCCACATTTTGAAGCTTGTGCCGTCGATTGGGTAAGTGATGACTTCCCCCGGCAATTCGCAGAACGTGTCGGTTTCCACATTCACCAACGTGTCGCGGTTGGCGCCATAGATGCGCACCGGCACGACGAGAATGGAATTCGTCAGCCAACCAGTGGGCACAAAAGCGTCATCGATAGGGACGCACCGTACCTTGTCGGTGATCTCCTCGTCCGTGGCGCTGAGGAAGAGCCGGAACGGGCCGCCCTCGTATTGCGGTGCATAGTAGTACTTCCCATCCGGTGAGAAGTCGATCCCCTCGAGCGTTGTTTCAATTAGCTGTTGGGTGTCTGGCCTGTACTGAAGGACACGGTCAGGCTTCCTGCGCTCGATAAACCAGATGTACACGTTCTTGTCGTGCTCTGCCCAAGAGAGATCCTGTCCCAGGCAAGGGAGCTTGCGTGCCACGGACTGTTTCATCTCATAGATCCAGATGCCCGACGGAATGAAGCCCAACCCGTCTTCCGTGTAGTTCCCGACGATGTATGCGATGGACCCGCCATCCGGCGCCCACGAGAAGCGGTAGACCCCGGTGACTTTCAGCGCCAGCTCTCCCTCCGTCGTGATCACGAAAAGGGACTTCTCCGGTGATTCGCTCGTGCGCTCCGATCCCGCGATGTACGTGCCGTCAGGGCTCATCTCAATCTCCCCAATAGCATCCAGCGAATGGTAGATCTCTCGTTTCTCGCCGGTCTCCGCGTTCAGCACGTAAAGGGACCGCTTGTCCGCGGTCTTGTCCTGCACCGCGTAGGAAAATCCCCCCACCACAGTAACGGTGCTGCCCATCGTGGTGGCGACACCCAGGTCCAGCGCCCACGCGGGGAGACTGGTGATAACGCACAAAAGTGCAGCAAAGCGACGGGTAAATGTCTTTCCGATCAATGACATCAATAACCCTCCTCGCTGGAAGTACTGTGTCTGTTCTTGCTTCTTACGCACCATTTGGCGCGTGGGTAGCAGGGTTCCAGAGGACCAATGTTATACTGACAGTACTGTCGCAATTTTGCAACTAAACCGGAACCGTGGCAATCACGCCATGACCGGCTGGTAAGGCGCCAGACATCATTTGCTCTTTCGCCGTGTTAGTCGTCCAATGGTGTGGCTTCCCACGAAATCCAGAACGAGCGGGTATTGTAGGGCGGGATTTGTTCCCCCCCGCTTACGATTATCATCGCAAAC
>JADLCA010000741.1 GCA_020847495.1 Candidatus Hydrogenedentota bacterium
CAACAAGACGAGCACCGACATGGCGTGTTTCAGGGGATCGTATTTGCCCCACCAGACGAGCGAAATCACGAGTAACACGGCAATCCATCCCAGCAGAAACGGGGGCAGGGGTATGAAGTACGCTGCGAATGCGCCCGCCACGCTCGCGAGCGCCCCCGTGGAAAAGGCCCCGGCGCTGATCTGTCCGATGAAGACGGGCCAAATCACCCAGTTACGGGGGCCTGGCATGCGGCTCATCATATCGATCATGCCTTCGCCAGTGGTGACAGTGTAGTGGGCGCCCGCGAGACCGATCCAGAACTTCGCGAAGATGGCCAGGACAGGCACCCAGAGCAGCGCTGTGCCAAAAAGGGCGCCCACGCGGGTCGACAGAATCACCTCGCCCGACCCGATGTACTCGCCGCACCACACGAGGCCCGGGCCGAGGGCCAAGAGGAGCATGAAGCCCCTGGGCGCCGCGGGCACTTTGATTCGCCGGTCATCGTTCGTCCCCGCTTCCGCTTGGCTCATAGAGGCAATCATCGCCATTTGGGGCACCAGCCGCAACTTCCCCTTTGGCCGCTTGGTTTTCGGACGCGCAAGGCAATACAATGGATTTCCTGGCGGCAAAGGGTGCGGAGTATCAGTCAACCCGTGGTCTTTTGCCTGCCGTCCAAGCGCGTGGTCTTAGCATTTGCTCATCCGGGAGCACCGTAGTTACACGATGTGTGAAGTGCGTGTGAGATGATAAACCGTCTCGAAGCCGGCTACATCCTGGGCAAGTACCGCGTTCTCGCGGAACTGGGCAGGGGCGGCATGGGTGTGGTCTACTCCGCGGAGGACACCGTCCTGGGCAGGCTTGTGGCGCTCAAGGTGCTTCCCGGAGACTTCCTATCCGACCGGGCATTCGTCAAGCGGTTTCAAGCCGAGGCCAAGGTCATCGCGTCGCTGTCGCACCCGAATGTGGTTCACGTTCATTCCTTCGACATCATCGACGGGTTGCCCGTGATCGAGATGGAGTACATCGATGGCGGGCCCCTTTCCCGCAAATTCCAGCACGCGGAAGTGGACACGGCCGATGTGATTCACTACGCGCACGGCGTGGCCTCGGCTCTCGCATACTGCCATGCGATGGACGCTGTCCATCGGGATGTCAAGCCGTCCAACATCCTCATTGACAAGTTGAACATGGCGCGTTTGGCAGACTTCGGCATTGCCAAATTCCTCGCGGAGCGCGAACAGTCCACGTTTGTTCATTCGGTGTCCGGTGTCTTTCAAGGTACACCACTCTACGCGCCGCCCGAGGCCTGGGAAGGCGAGACCCCCACGCAGGCCTGGGATATCTATGGTTTGGGCGCCGTAATCTATCAAGGGGTGACTGGCAGCCCTCCCTATCAGGCGAACACCCCTTTGCAGCTTGCAAAGATGGTGGCTCAATCAAACATCCCTTCGTTGAAAAGCAAGGGCGTGGCGGTGTCCGATGATCTGGCCGATTTGGTCGACGAAATGCTGCGCTCCGACCCGCGTCGAAGGCCGGACAATGTCGAAGTTGTCCAGCGCAGAATCCAGAAGACTCCGGAATTCATGTCGTACGCGAGCGATACGCGGTCCATGGCGCCTACATGCGCGAGAATCCGCCACAAGATTCCGCGACGGTCTACCCGGCAGAAGCGTAACGTGGCCATCGCTTTGGCAGCCCTTGTGGCGCTGTGCTCCATCGCTCTTCTTCTGCGGACACTGAAGCAATTTCCTGCGGAAGAAGCCGCCGCGCAGCAGGATGAAGCAGCGTCCGGCGACGCTCAAGCAGGTATGACAACAATAGAGCCTGACTGGGATTCCCTCACGGCTTCGAGCACGGTCGCCGATTTGGAATCGCTGCAGCGGAACCTGGCGGGAGCGCGCTCTCTTGTGCTCGAAGCACGCTTTCACGACATGGCAGGGCCACGGCCCACTGAAACGTGGCTGGCCGGATTCTCGGAAGATGGCGAACCGGTGAAGATATTCGCTTTCAGCGAGTCGAGTCTCGCGGTTATCCAATTGACCGCTGGCCCCCGCGACGGTGTGTACGCGGCTACGGGAGATTGGGCGGGCTACGCAGATGCCGCGGCGTCGATCCTCCGGTACGGAACACTGCGAGGCGAGATTGCGTGGCAGCCGGAGGTGGACGGATGCATGGGAAACTTAACCTTCTTCAATTAGCAGGACGGTCAATCAACGGAAACCACGCTGCTCGCGACGCGCCATGCTACGTGCCACACCGGCACACAGTTCTGCATCACGATGGAGCGTTCCGAATACGTGATCCCAATGCTCTACCGCGAACTGCTGCCGAGGAATCTCCCTTGGGCACGCGAGCTGGATGCACTGCTCCCCAGTTTTGAGCACGGGGTCGCCCACGTGGTTACACGTAGGACGGACGATGGGGAAACCATCGTGAACGGCATTTTGAACGAGCCATCGTGGAAACCACTGCTGTCCGAAGCGGACGCTTCCGTGTATGTGCTTCATGGCTGGCCTCGCGCCACGAACCCGCGAATGTCTTTGTCGCTGGCGGATGACGCGTTGCTGGTTACGTTGAAATGTTCCGCGGGCCCGGCAGCCGGTTCCGCGACACTGGACCTCTTCCTCCAGGAGGCGTATCCCGTACCACTCTCGGCAGCGCCAGCCCTCCATATCCAGTACGCATACGAGACGTCCCAGGTCATTGCTCAGTATGGAACTGGGCAGTCAAAGGAAGAGTCCCATGACTGCGAGTTCGCTTTGACACGCGACGGCGCCGTTCTCGCCGTTGAGGGCAGGATTCCGCTCAAGACACTTGACCGCCAAGCAACGGGCATCAATTCTGGTGAACGTTGGCGGCTTAACGCCGTGTTGACCTCAACGGACGCTTCGGGGAAGAAAACAGCCATTTGCCGCTGGGGTTTCCCCGACGAGTCCCTTGTCCGGCATGGAGCGGTGCTGATCCTGGACTAGTGGGCCGAGATGTGACACGGGCAGGCCATGAGTAGAAAATCAAGAATACCCAAAGAGATGTGCGTATATGCCTCGCCACGGCCTGAAGCCCGCGCGTTGCACACAGTCATCCCAATGAGGCAGCCGTGTGTGCAACCGACTCTCCCCGGGTTTGCGCCTTACCCCGCATCGAGGGTGTTTCTGATATGCGTTGTTGCGTTTGCAGTTTGCCAAGGGTACGCGAGCGCCCAGGAGATACCGGCGCAGGCTGCGTCTCTGCCTGCCAACCCCGGAGCAAGAATCCGCCAGATCGTTGCCAATCAACTGAAGGTCTTCTTTTCCGCCTCCAACGCGTTCTATGGCGAGGAATTGTGGGTCTATGACGTTGAAAGTAACCAGGTCGCGCTGACACGCGAAATCGCCCGTTGGGCGGAGAGTTCGAACGTTGAATACCTGGCGACTTTTCAAGATTCCATCTACTTTCGCGCAGGTTCCAACAAATACGGTACTGAACTCTGGCGAAGCGACGGAACGGAAGCCGGTACGCAGTTGGTCTGCGATATCAATCCGGGGTTGGGGCAAGCCGGTATGCCCCAGTTTATGGTTTCTTTTGAAGACTTTTTCATCTTCGTCGCGGATGACGGCGTCCATGGTTCGGAACTCTGGCGCAGTGATGGCACCGCAGCCAACACGCACATGATTGCGGACATCAATGCCACATCCAGCGAGGGAGCAATTACCTTCCGCCCGGTGCGGTTCGGAGACCTCTTGTTCTTCCGTGCCAGACACACCTCAGAGTTTGGCGAGTTGTGGTGCACCGACGGCACTGCAGAGGGGAGCCGCCGCGTCGATGTGCCGGGGCTTATCATCGAAGGCCACCTGTGCAGGATGGCGGCCCTGGACGACTGTCTGGTCTTCGGGGGAAGGACAGCGGCGGACGGGCTCGAATTGTGGCGCACGGACGGAACGGTTGAAGGTACTGCATTGATAGCCGATATCTTCCCGGGCACAGCCGATTCGACCCCAATCGAAATGGCCCGTTTCGGCGATGCGGTGTACTTTCAGGCGCGCACTCCTGCCGAGGGAGCCGAGCTATGGCGGTCCGACGGTACCCCTGACGGCACCCATCTGGTCGCGGATATCGCGGCCGGTCAGGTTAGCAGCGATCCTGGTACGTTGGTTATCGCAGAGGACCGATTCTATTTCGTTGCGGGGACCGTTGACCAAGGCCGTGAACTCTATGTGTCAGACGGCACTCCCGGGGGCACCCACTTGGTCAGCGACATCCTGACCGGTCCGAAGAGCGGCGATCCATACTCGATCGCGACAAGTGGGAACCGTGCCTTCTTCAGTTCCAAGACTCCGTCGTTCGGGGAAGAACTGTGGCTCACCAATGGGACACCACAGGAAACCCGAATGGTGAGCGACATTTGGCCGGGGTCCAACGGTGGCGAACCCTACCTTACGGTGACGCTGGACGGCGTCGCCTATTTCCAAGCCAATGAGGGCATCCACGGTCCGGAATTGTGGAGGAGTGATGGTACGGAGGCGGGCACCTACTTGCTGGCGGATATTTCACAGCCGCCCTCGGTGCCTCCCAGTTCCGAGCCGCGCATCCTGGCGGCGGATGATGATGGGTTCTTCTTCGTCGCGCGGGAGACCGACGGACTGTGGCACATCTGGCGAAGCGATGGAACTACCGGCGGCACAACGCGCCTCTGCGCTCTTCCTGCCGGCCAGGAATGTGGCGCCTTTCTTGGGCTTTATCCTGCGGGGCGTGTGCTCTACGCGCTGTGCGTGAATCCAAGAGGCACTCCCGAGCTTTGGCGTGTGGACCGTGCAACAGGAGACTCCGCGAACATCGCGACCGTGGCACTCCCTCCGGGCAAGTCTGCGGCCGGCTCCGGCCCGCTCGTTGCTGCAAACTCAACCGTGTACTTCAGCGGGCTCGATTCTGATCACGGCGCGGAACTCTGGAAGATCGAACCCGGGGAGAATGAACCGCGGCTGCTCATTGACATCAATCCGGGCCCTGCCAACTCCACCCCACACGAATTGACACAGGCCGGCAATTGCATCTACTTCGTCGCGGACTCCGCCGGGCGCGGGGAAGAACTCTGGATACTCGAGGGAGACACGCCTCGACTGGCCGCAGATATCTGCGCGGGACCCCAAGGGTCGTCGCCAGCTTCCTTGCTTCCCGTTGGTGACGATTTGTACTTCACCGCGGACGACCGTGTGCATGGACCCGAGATCTGGGTCGTGAGTAGTTCATACGGCGGGCCGCGCCTCGTTGCGGACATCAATCCTGTACAGCATGCGAAGGCACCACGGCCCTCGTCCCTGACCGCATTGGTCGACACCGTATATTTCACCGCCGATGACGGCGTGCATGGGGTGGAACTTTGGATGACACGAGGGGACACGGAGAGCACCGCACTCGTAAAGGACGTGTATGCGGGGCCCGCATCGTCCTGCCCGGAATTGCTCACCGTATGCGGCGACCGGCTGTACTTCCGTGCGGAATCCGCGAATCTGGGTGTGGAACTGCACGTGAGCGATGGGACTGAGCAAGGAACCTATCTCCTGCAAGATCTGGCGGACGGACCTGCCAGCAGCCATCCCACTTCCCTGTACG
>JADLCA010000742.1 GCA_020847495.1 Candidatus Hydrogenedentota bacterium
CTACGATCATTCTAAGGGATACGGGCCCATCAAGCCGCGGTTGCACGATCTCCGAGAAATGCTCGCCGTGACGACGCTCGGCGCGCCGTGGTGGGTCGACCGGCTCCTCCTCAGGCAACCCGTGAGAAGAATCATCAAGATCGCCATCGCCGGCACCTGCGCGCCCAAGTGCCGCTTCCAGATGCTATCCATGTACAAGTGTGAGTCCTTGACGCCCGCGCAAGTTGAGGGATTCTGGCCGCGTATTCAGCGAGCGCTTTCCAAGTGGTAGTTTCGTAATCGCCGCTCTTGTGCGTGATGGATCGGAACGCGCAACGCGGCCACGCAGGAGAACATCATGCAGACGATGAACCGCAGACAATTCATGCAGATGAGTTCGGCGGGCGGAGCGGCATTGGGAGCGGGCCTTCTGGCCCAAGGCGCCACGCTGGCCACTCCAGCCAAGCCGGGGGCGTTTGTGGATCGGATTGCCTTCGGGCCTTGGATGAACGATACGCGAACCAGTCCCCTGCCGTTTGCGTCATGGCCGGTCGATGCGTTCGACGGCGTGACCGTCCAGAGCATCATCGACACCTTCGACCTGAATGAAGCCTACGGCTACAACATCTACGACATCTTCGGGCTCTTCGCCACCTGGGGGTGGCCGGAGGATATCGAGAGCGCCGCGACGCCTGAACGCGCCGCGCTCGTGCGTAAACTCATCAAGGCGGCCCACGCCCGCAACATCAAAGTCATCTGCGGCATGGGGGTCTACAGCTGGGGCTTCGACGAGATTATCAAGAAACACCCGGAAGTCGCCGGGGTGAACCAGCAGTATCCCAACGAGCACGTAATGTGCGGGTCCAAGGAAGCGTCGTGGGTCTGGCAGCAGAAACTCGTCGACTTCATGATGAGGTGGGACATCGACGGCTATCATCTCGAAGCGGCCGACCTCGGGCGCTGCACGTGTCCGGACTGCATGGCCACATGGCCGCGAAACCCTGCGTACTTTTGCGACATCAGCGCGCGCACGGCGCGGTACATTCGCGAGAAGATGCCCGAGGCATATGTGTTAATCACCACGATCAGTTGGGCCGACTGGAATGTGGGATTCACCGAGGAGGACAAAGACGCGGTGGCCGCGATCAGCGACAGCGTGGACTGCATCTTCGATCAGGGCCACCACGGGTGTTACGTGCGGCCGCCTGCCCGCAAGCCCTTTATCGAACGCTTGCAGTGCCGGTTCGGCACCTCGGGCGGGTTGTGGGTCTATCCGACGTATACCTGGGACCGCCTCCAGTGGTTCCTCCCGTATCCACGGCAGACGGGCACGCATATGCAGGACCTCTACGCCGACGGCGGACGCGGGGTCATGTACTACCAGGGCCCTCCGAACAACCCCGGTGTCGAGATCAACATCGCCTTCGGCGGACAGCTCATGTGCAATCCCGGCCTGAGTGTCGAGGAAAATCTCGCCGCTGTTCTCGAACGCATCTACAAACCAAAGTCTCCCGAGGCGTTGGACAAGCTCGTCGCGCTGGTGTTGGGCGCGGAGGACGCCTACTTCAACAATATGGACTGGGACGCGGAACACCGGTACCTGAAGGGCAACACGCTCTTCCCCGGACCGGGCGAACTGCACCTGTCGCGTCCCATCACCGGGATCTACGGCACGCCCGACTACCTGTTCGAGCCACAGATGACGTTCGAAGGCCGCATGGCCTACAACGCCGCGTTGGAAGCCGTGCTGAAAGAAGCTTACGCGATTGGGGATCGGTTCGAGGCCCGCGACAAGATCGCCCGGCTGCAGGCCGCGCTGTTGAACACGACGATGATGGTCCGTACCGCCATCACCACGCAGCAATGGCAGGAGCAGCGCGCGAAAGAAGGCCAGAAGACATAACCCGCACACCTGCCCGCAGCCCGCCTGCGATTCCGGGCGGGGCAAAGGTACAACGCGGGGTAGTCCGCTCTCACTCTGCGACGGAACAGATGATAGTTCATTCTAATTACAGGTGCGTTCTCGCATAAGACTTTGGTATGATATCGGAGTGCGTAATCGCGACAGGGGGTTGAAACGTGACGCACCTGGAATCACTCCGTTTGCGCATGGACCCGGGAACCGCTCATGCCGGCGAGCCGTCCCGCGGCCCTGTGCCACCGCATCGTTCCGCCCGCCTGTGCAGTCCCCTTTCCCTTTCCGAATTGTTGGAAGGAACACACTTGGTTCTTTGAGGTGACCGGTCTCAAACGAGCACAGGAAGGAGGCCTCCGTGAAGACTCGAACAACAATTGGAAGAAAGCTGCTTGCGTCATTCATCAGCGTATCCATCATAACGCTTCTCCTGGGCGCCGCGGGGTTCTACGGCATCAGCAAGGGCGGGCAGGCCATCGCGGAGATCGGAACGGTGCGCCTGCCAGGCGTGCAGTCCCTGCTCGTCATGAGTGAGGCGCTCACGGCCACTGGCAGCGCTGAGAACATGCTGTTAAGCCGCAACATCGATGCAAAGACACGCGAGGCGAACCACGCGGCGATCGACACCGCGCTCGGTCGCGCGGATGCGGCGCGTGCACGCTTCGAACCCTTGCCGAAGGCGGACGATGAGATGGACATTTGGAACGCGTTTGTGCCCGCCTGGGACGCGTGGAGAAAAGACCACGACACGTACATCACGCTGTGTCACGAATTCGAAGCGCTGGGGATAGCCGACCCCACCGCGCTGCAGCGCAACCTGTTCGAGGTGCGGGGGACCCTGTGGAAGACGGTCGCGTCTTTGAACAAACTTGTGAAGGACGGAGTTCCTCTGGAGGACACGGACAAAGTCAACACGCTGCTCGCGGAGAACGTCACGGATTGGACACAATCCCTCGGGGCATCGAGCGCCGCCGTCACGAAGGTCATGGAGGAACTACAGCCGGTCAACGCGGCAATGATGGAAAGTCTGCGCGGGATCCAAGAGAGCATGTCCCGCAACGATACGGTCCCCGCGTTGGAGCAGTACCAGCAAGAGTTCCTTCCGAACGCCATGAAAGCCATCGAGGCGATGCGGCCCATTAGAGGCGAAGTCCTCAAGGCGGAGGAAGCCTACGCGAGAATGGCCGAACAGGCGCTCGTCGCGAATGCGGCGTCCTTCGCCACAGTCCAGGGTCAGCTGAGCCGGCTCGTCGAGATCAATGCGGCGGCGACGGATACTGCCGTCGACTTGAGTTCGGAGCAGGGAGCGTGGCTGAAAGGACTCAGTATCGCCGCGATGATTGGGGGTGTGGTGTCGGCTTTGGCGTTGGGGTGGCTCATCAGCCGGGGCATCAACAATACCCTTCGCCAACTGGCGGCCAGTCTGAAGCTGGGGTCCGACGCGACTGCGGCCGCGGCGGGTCAGGTGGCGCAATCCAGCCAGGCCATGGCCGAGGGGGCGAGCACCCAGGCATCAAGTCTTGAAGAGACGTCCGCCTCGGTTGAAGAACTGACGTCCATGACGAAGCAGAACGCGGACAATGCGGGGTTGGCCGTAAACCTGATGATACAGGCCAAGCAGACGGTTGATGGCATGGCGCGCGCGACGGAAGAGATGTCCGCGGCCATTTCTCAAATCAAAGCTTCCGCGGACCAGACCGCCCGCATTGTCAAGACCATTGATGAAATCGCCTTTCAGACGAACCTGCTCGCGTTGAACGCCGCCGTGGAAGCAGCCCGCGCTGGCGATGCGGGCAAGGGCTTCGCGGTGGTCGCGGAAGAGGTGCGGAACCTTGCCCAACGTTCCGCGGAAGCCGCGAAGAACACGGCATCCATGATCGAGGAGTCCGTGCGCAACGCGGACAATGGCGTTCATGTGGCGGGGCGAGTCGGCAGCGCCCTTCGGGAGACGGTCGAAAATGCCGGAAGAGTGTCCCAGTTGGTAAACGAGATAGCCGTTGCGAGCAAGGAACAGTCCCAAGGCTTGAGTCAGGTCAACACGGCCATTTCTCAGATCGATCACGTCACACAGACCAATGCGGCCAGTTCGGAAGAAGCGGCAGCAGCCGCCGAGGAATTGAACGCCCAGGCCGATCAGCTCAACCAACTTGTGAAGGAGCTGCTCTCCATGGTGGGTGGCTCCAACGCGATGCAGTCCCAAGATGGACATCTGGGCATCCGCGCGAAATCTCTGGCGCGCAAACGCGCCGGGCTTCCATCGCCGGGCCGGACCCACACGGTAGTGAATCCGGAGCACGTGGTCATGCTCGAGGCCGGCGACATGCCCGATAGCTGACCCTTCAGCGTTGGCCCTTCGAAGGGACTCATACCGGTTACGGGCCACTGTGAACCGGGGCGAACGTGTTCCGGAGTTCGCGCGGTATTGATTCCGCGCACGGCATCTGGTCATATGGAATCCTGAGTATACTCGCGATTGTACTCGTGGCAGTGGCCCGGCCTTCCAGGGCCTCACACGCGCGGGGGGTGCGTCGTCATGTTGTTGGATCTTGTTCAGAACATTGCGCTGTTGGTGGCGTTGGCTGTGGGGCTGCAGGGGTTGGCGCAATGGCTCGAAGACCGGCATCTGCAGTTCCGCTTCCTGGCGGGCCTCTTGTTTGGAGTGGTGGGTGTGATCGGCATGATGACGCCGGTCACCTTCGCGCCGGGCGTAATCTACGACGGCCGCTCGATCGTGCTCAGCCTGGCGGGTCTCTTCGGGGGCGTGGTTCCGGCGGCAGTGGCAGGCGTCATGTGCGGCGTCTACCGGTTCTTCTACGTGGGCGGCGCGGGCGCTTATGTGGGCGTCGCGGTCGTGATGGAAGCATCGCTGCTCGGCGTGGCGCTGCGCTACCTGCGCAAGCGGGACCCGCGGTGGGTGCGCCCGGTTCCCCTCCTGCTCTTCGGTCTGCTGGTTCACGCAATCATGTTGCTCATCCAACTGGGACTGCCGGAACAGATGGGATGGCAGGTGGCGCGGCGTGTTGGCCCGGTGGTGCTCATCGGGTATCCGATAGCCTTTCTCGTGGCGGCGCGCGTCTTTCTGGAGGGTGAACGCCGCCGGGACGCGATGCGAACGCTAGCCGAGAGTGAAGAGCGCTACCGCAGCTTGTTCGAAACCAACCATGCCGCGATGCTCCTGGTGGACCCAGGCTCCGAATCCGTCGTAGATGCCAATTCGGCCGCAGAGCGATTCTACGGCTGGAGCCGCGGCGAGCTTCGAGGCAAGCCTCTCTCCGAGATCAACACGCTTTCCCCGGAGCAGATCCGGTTGGAAATGCGGGCGGCACAGGAAGCCGAACGCAATCACTTCTTCTTTCAACACCGGTTGGCCGATGGCTCGGTCCGCGACGTGGAGGTCTATAGCGGCAGTCTGCGCTTCGCGGACAAGGACCTGCTCTACTCCATCGTGCACGATGTGACCGAGCGCAAACGGGCCCAGGACGCCCTGCGCGACCGCGAGCAGCACCTCCACACCATCCTCCAGACGACAGTGGATGGCTTCTGGGTGTTGGACTGCCAGGGACGCTTCCAGGAAGTCAACGGCGCCTACTGTGCGATGTCCGGCTATAGCCGGGATGAGATCCTCAAGATGATCATCAAGGACCTGGACGCCGATGAGACCCAGGACACAATGGCGGTTCGCATCTCGCGGATTGTGGCCAAAGGCTCGGAGTTGTTCGAGGCGCGTCACCGGCGCAAGGATGGCACGGTGTATCCCGTGGAAGTGTCGAGCACCTACGTGAACCGGGAGGGAGGCCGGCTTGTCTGTTTCTGCCGCGACTTGACGGAGCGAAAACAGCGCGAAGCCCACATCGCTCTGCTGGGCCAGATGCTCGACACGGCGCCCGCGTCCATCACCATTCACGACGTGGAAGGCCGCTTTCTGTTTGTCAACGAGGCCACCTTGGCCCTTCATGGCTATGACAGCAAGGAGGAGTTCCTGGCCACGAACCTCTTTGACTTGGACGTTCCTGAGAGCAGAGCGCTCTTGGACGAGCGCTTCCGCAAAATCGCCGAAGAGGGCCAGGCGCGCTTTGAAGTCGTACATTTCCGAAAAGACGGAACCACCTTTCCACTCGAAGTACTGGCCAAGGCCATCGACTGGCACGGCAACCCCGCGGTCCTCAGCATCGCCGCCGATATCACCAAGCGCAAAGAGGCCGAAGAGGCGTTGCGCAAGAACGAGGCCTTCCAGGCGGCGATGATTGCGTGCTCCCCCGTGGCGCTGTACAGCGTCGATGCGGGCGGCAATGTGCAGACGTGGAATGCCTCCGCCCAGAAGATTTTCGGGTGGACCGCCGAGGAAGTCCTCGGCAAGCCTTTGCCGATCGTGCCCCCGGACCAACGGGAAGCGTTCGCGAAGGCGCGCGATGACGCGATGAAGGGGTGCGTCGTCACGGGGCAGGAAGTCGCCCGCGTGCGCAAAGATGGCTCACCACTGATAGGCCGCCTCTCCACCGCGCCCATTCGCGATGCCTCCGGGGTTGTTGTAGGGATCATGGGGGCGATGGAGGACATTACCGAAAGCAAGAAGCTCGAAGAGCAGTTGCGCCAATCTCAGAAGATGGAGGCCGTGGGCCGGCTCGCCGGAGGTGTCGCCCACGACTTCAACAACATGCTGGGCGTGATCCTCGGCCATGCGGACCTGGCCTTGGAGAGTATCGACGCGTCGCATCCCCTTTGCGAAGATTTGCACCAGATCGCATCCGCCGCCCGACGTTCCGCGGATCTCACGCGGCAATTGCTGGCATTTGCCCGCCGTCAGACCATTGAGCCCAAGACCCTCGATCTCAATGAGACCATCGAGTCGATGCTCAAGATGTTGCGTCGCTTGATCGGTGAAGACATTGACCTGCTCTGGCATCCTACGCCTGGCTTGGACGCCATCCGTATCGATCCCTCTCAGGTCGACCAGATGCTGGCTAATCTGGTCGTGAACGCGCGCGACGCGATCGGCCATGCCGGCGGAACGGTCACCATTGAAACGGCCATTGCCGATTTCGATGAAGACTATTGCGCGTCCCACGCGGGCGCCCTTCCGGGCCGCTACGTGATGCTGGTGGTCAGCGACGACGGCTGCGGAATGGACGCGGCAACCAAAGCCCAGGTGTTCGAACCCTTCTTCACGACAAAGAACATCGGGGAAGGCACCGGCCTGGGCTTGGCCACCGTGTACGGAATCGTCAAGCAGAACGGCGGCTTCATCGATGTCTACAGCGAGCTGGGACGGGGTTCCACGTTTCGAATCTACCTTCCGCCCCACGTGAGCGCGGCGACGCCACTGAAGACGGTGACGGTACCGGACTCAACCCAGCAGAGGGGCCGCGAGACGGTATTGGTGGTCGAGGATGAGCCAAGCCTTCTGGCCCTGACATCCACCATGCTCGAGAGGCTTGGCTATCCCGTGCTGAAGGCTTCGACTCCCGGAGAGGCCATTCGCATCGCCAAGGAGCACGCCGGCGAGGTCCATCTACTCATCACCGACGTCGTCATGCCCGAAATGAACGGGCGCGACCTCGCCAGAGTCCTGCTTTCCCTTTACCCAAGTCTCAAACGGCTGTTCATGTCCGGTTACACC
>JADLCA010000743.1 GCA_020847495.1 Candidatus Hydrogenedentota bacterium
GTGACCAGGGTGATCTGGATAAACTCGACGGGCTCGACCTCCGCGTCGTCCGTAATGTCAATTGAAAGCGCGGCCGTGGTGCCGTTGACCGAAACCGACTGCGCCCCCAGGGTGAAATCGGAGCCTGATGCCGCGGTCCCCGTGACGACCACATTCAACGTGCCGTTGAATTGTTTGGTCATGGTAATCTCAATGTCTACCGTGCCATCGCCTTCGCCGACGCTGGTCTCGGGCTCGTTGAAGAGAGCCACCGGCGTGTTGATGTCTTTCAGAAGCGATACCATGTCCGCGACGTCAATCTTCCCGTCCTTGTTGATGTCGAGCAGTTCTTCCTCCTGCTCCGTGAAGGTTTCGCGTCCCTGGATGGCGTCGCGCATGTTCTCTTCGGTACGAAGGGATTGGGCAAAGGCGGGACCGGCGAAACCGATGGCCCCTGCGGCGGACACCAGTAATGCGGCGACATGCAAACGCCTCCGCAGGCAGATAGTGACAGCACTCATGCAACAGCCTCCGCATTCCGTAGAGGACACACGCCTTCACCGGACACAAGGGCGACCGCCCCGCGCCGAACTTGGGCAAACATATACGGACCGATGTAAGGGTGAGACGACGGACTTCGAAGTGCTGGAGGCTGGAATTGCTTGCGCCAGCGCACAAGCCCGCCCGGCTAGACCGAGCAGGCAACAGCGCACCGCGGCGCAATTACCACATTACTGCGAAGCCATACGAAACCCTGCAACCAACAGTGCCTTCACACACTGTAAGGGCATCTTGTATCACAGTCGTGTGATATTTGCAAGCGAAATCTCTTACCGCAAAGCGTCCGTTGGCTCCTGTAGTATTGGAAAAGCGTCGCTGTCGCTGCCAGCCGTGGGGCCTTTCGAGGCGAGGCCTCGCTTCGTGATATAGTCCGCACGCAAATCGGCCAGCACAGGGGACCGAGGTTGGGCCGTGCTTGTCAAACTCCGCCATGCAGGTACCGGGAAGGATTCAAGATTTGGTGAATCTGCAAGTGTCCGATGATCACATTGAAGGCGGCCCGGAGCCCGCGCGCGTTGACTACGGACGCCGTATTGCCGGGGCCTTAAGAAGTCTCTTTGATCCTGTGGACGGAGCCACGGCCGCCCTCTTTCGCATCCTCTTCGGCGCACTGATGGCGGGAGAGTCTTTTTACCGTATCTTCCCTCAGATTGGTGAAGTGTACGCACCGGGGCGTTTTCACTTCACGTATCCCTATTTGGAATGGGTCAAGCCGTGGCCGGGTGTGGGCATGCACCTTCAAGTGATCGTGATGGGATTCGCGGCACTCGGCGTTATGGCTGGCTTTCGCACGCGGCTCTCGGCTTTTGTCTTCCTGATCGCCTACACGCACCTGTGGTTGCTCGATGCATCAACCTTCAACAACCACTTCTATCTGATAAGCCTGCTCGCCGCGTTCTTCACCATCGCCGGCGCGAATGCGTGCTGGTCGTTGGACAATCTTCGCGTGCCACCCCGCGGCGAGGGCTGGGTCCCGCGCTGGAACGTTTGGCTGCTGCGGTTTCAGTTTGTTGTCGTCTACTTCTACGGCGGCGTTGCCAAGATCAATGGCGACTGGCTTCGCGGCGAACCTCTGCGCAATTGGCTGGAGCGCCGGGCGGAGGGGACTCTGATGGAGTCCATGCTGGTTACGGAAGGGGCCGTCGATTTCTTTGCGTACGGTGGCCTGCTCTTCGACCTGTCCATAGGGTTCCTCCTGCTCTTCCGGAGAACCCGGCTGCCTGCCGTTGCGATGCTTGTGTTTTTCCACTGCACGAACAGTTGGCTGTTCAAGATCGATGTGTTCCCCTGGCTTGCGCTCGCCTCGACTGTGATGTTCTTCGATCCCGAGACGCCCCGCCGCTGGATGCAGAACCTGGATATTCACGTGCCCCCGCCTCCCCCCCGCCCGCTCTGGCAAACCGGCGTGTGGGCGCGCGCGGCTATCCTTATGGGGCTTCTCCTGTTTTGCGCCATCCAACTCGCCGTCCCGCTAAGGCATTTGCTCTACAAGGGCAACGTGAACTGGACCGATGAAGGACACACCTTCTCCTGGCACATGAAGATGAGCCACCGTGTCGCGTCGACGGTATTCGAGGTCCGCGATCCGGATACGGGGCAAAACTGGACGATTGGGACCCGCGAGCAGTTGGAGGATTTGGCGCCCCGCCAGCGGCTGGAAATGATTGCCCGCCCCCACCTCATCCTGCAGTACGCGCACTACCTTGCGGACAAGTTCCGCGGACAAGGGGTGAAACGACCGGAGGTTCGCGTGCGTAGCATCGTGTCACTGAACGGCCGTCCGTTGCAGCCGCTAATCGATCCGGCGGTCAATCTAGCCGCGGAAAGCGATTCACCGTGGAAGACTCCTGCCTGGATTCTGCCCCTGCCCGAGAATCTGCCTATCGGAGACTACCCGGCCCGCACAGAAGAACCGCGGCCATCTCCACAATAGAGAGCCCGGCTACTTTTTGGCCAGTTTCTGTTCAAAGGCCAGAGCCTCCTTTGCGAGCTGATCAATCCAGGGCCGTGAATCGCAGGGCTCGTGCAGGCCTGTGGCATCCATCCATTCCACAGTGCGGCGCACGCCTTCTTCCCATAGCATGAGTTCGGAGAATTCAGGCACATCGGCCTTCAAACGTCCATTGGTATAGGCGGCGTGGTACTGGAAATTGACTTCCAGCATTGAACCGGCGCCATCGGGCGCGCCTGCAAGGAGCTGCGAAGTGGTCATGCACACCAGGTTGGCTTCGCATCCGATCGCCCGCGCCATTCGCTCGTGGAACGATTTCCAATCCATAATCTCGTCGCCGACAACATTGTAGGCCATGCCGAGTGCGGCCGCGCAGCCAAGCGCGCCCACGAATCCCTTGGCCATGTCGCCCACATAGCCAGGCTGCCACAACCCTCGCCCATCGCCCGGGATCAGGATGGGGCGTCCCTCCCGAATCCGCGACACAAGAGAGGCATTGTAGCCCCAGATATCGAGCAGCGGCGCACCGGGGCCATAGCAATGGGATGGCCGGAAGATCGTGACCGGGAATTCGGATTGTTCCCATGCCGTCATGAACACCTGCTCGGCATCACGTTTGCCACGGCCATACTCGCTGACGGGCCGCAGTGGCTCGTCCTCGTGGGCGGGAATCGTGGTGAGCGGTCCGCCATACACACAGACGGTGCTGCAGAATAGATACTGGCTGACGCGGCCCTGAAAGACCTCCACGGCATGTGCGGCGGTGCGCGGATCGAAGGTAATCATGTCAATGACCGCGTCGTAGCCGCCGGTTATGACCTTGTTCTGAAAGTCCCCAAAGTCCTGGCGGTCGCCCTGTATGCGGGCCACGTTCCCCGCAAATCGCGCCGGAGTCTTTCCCCGGTTGAACAAGGTCACATCGTGGCCCGTGTGAAGCAGACGTTCAGCGATGGCGGTACTGATAAGGCCCGTACCGCCCAGTACAAGAACACGCATCTTCCACTCTCCCCTTTGTCTATGGTATCGGTAGGGACACGGCCAGCACTATGTCAGAGGGCTCGTCAAAGTGCAACGCGGGAGTATTCGGCGGATAACAGGCAGGCGCACGCTGCGGAAGCGGGCACGCCACCGGACCCTAGAGCGGTTTGTTCTCAAGCCGGTCCCGGACCAGCTTGAGAATCGAGAGCGCGTCGCGATCAGCCTCTTCGAGCGTGTCTTCGACGTATTTCTTGGTTTCACGATAGTCGGGGATGAGGATCTTCTCCAACGCATTGACGCGGCGGATGGTCTTCTGGATTTCTCGCGCAAGACGCACGACGGCCGTGTGCGCTTCGGCCAAGGCTCCAATAGCCTCCAGCGCGTTACGGAATCGAAGCAGCGCTTCGTCGGTCCACCCGGAAGTCATCGCCTGTCCGTAGTGAGGCGGCGATTCTGTCACCGTCAACGCAACCGACGGTATCGCGACACCCATGACGCGCCTTTCCCGCATGTTCAGTTCCGCTATCGCGTTCACGGCGCGCGCGGCCGATACGACGCCTGCCACGCCTGTGGACATCTGGGCCTCCCGCAGAGCGGCAAACGCTCTGGCAAGCTCGTCATCCACCTTGCGTTGCGCTTCAGAAGCCAAACCCGTGACGCGTTTCAACTCGGCCATGAGGATTTCACGCTTCTGCTCGAGAAGCTCGTACCCCTCGAGCGCAAACGCAAGGTCTCCCTTCAGGCGCAGCAGATTAGTTCGCGTAGGCGCTATTTCGTACCGTGGCATCCTATTTCCCGTAGTACTTGCGGATCTCTTCTTCAGTGATCCGGTGCAACTCCTCACGTGGAAGAACGGAGAGTACTTCCCATCCCAAATCAAGCGTCTCCATGATGGAACGGTCTTCGTCGAGGCCCTGACTCAGGAACTTCCGCTCGAACGTTTCTCCGAACTGAAGGTAGGTCTGGTCGAGCGTCGAGAGTTCCTCTTCACCGATGACCGAGGCGAGGGCGCGGATGTTCTTGACCTGCGCGTATCCCGCGAAGAGCTGGCTCGCCAGATGCGCGTGGTCGGCGCGTGTCATGCCTTCGCCGATGCCGTCCTTCATCAGTCTCGACAGGGACGGAAGACCGGCGATCGGCGGATAGATGCCGCGCTGGTCCAGGTCGCGCTCCAGCACGATCTGTCCCTCGGTGATGTAGCCGGAGAGGTCCGGCACGGGGTGCGAAATGTCGTCGTTCGGCATGCTCACAACCGGTACCTGGGTAATCGAGCCCTGACGGCCGATGATCATGCCCGCGCGCTCGTAGATACTCGCGAGGTCGCTGTAGAGGTAGCCGGGGTAGCCCTTGCGGCTGGGGATTTCCTGGCGTTGCGTGGAAATCTCGCGCAATGCCTCGCAGTAGTTGGTCATGTCCGTCAGGATGACGAGCACATGCATGCCCAGGTCGAAGGCAAGATACTCCGCGGCCGTCAGTGCCGCGCGCGGGGTAATGCGCCTCTCCACCGAGGGCGCATCCGCGAGACTCAGGTAGGCGACCACGCGGCCCATGGCCCCGGACTCCTCGAAGCTGCGCAGGTAGAACATGGCCTCGTCGTGCTTGATGCCCATTCCAGCGAACACGACCGCGAAAGGTGTGTCTTCGCCGACAATCTTGGCTTGTCGCGTGATCTGCGCGACAATCTGGCGGTGCGGCAGGCCGCTGCCGGAGAAAATCGGCAGTTTCTGGCCGCGCACGAGCGTGTTCATGCCGTCAATGGCGGAGATGCCGGTTTGGATGAACTTGCGGGGATAGTCGCGCGCGGTGGGGTTCACCGGAAGACCGTTGACATCGCGTTCCTCGCCTGAGGGTTCGGGGCTGCCGTCCGCCGGACGCCCGAGACCGTCGAAAGCACGCCCGAGAATCTCGGGGGAAACGGTGATCGTCAACGGCTCGCCACGAAAGCGCACGCGCGTGCTGCTCAGCCTCAGACCCGAGGTTCCTTCAAACACCTGGGCTATTGCGGCCCCTTCGGAAACCTCCAACGTCATACCTAGACGGATGTTTCCCCGGCCATCGCCAATCTCCACCAACTCGTTGTACCCGACGTTGTGGATGCCGTTCAGCGCGACGATGGGACCCGACACTTCGGTCACGCCAACGTATTCGCGCCGATCGAGGAGTCTGTCGCCGGGCGGCTCAGGCTGGGGTGCTGGTGTATTCACGCACGGCCCTTTCGACTCTGGCAAGAAGATCCCGCAGTTTCGGGATATCCTCGTTGCCGCATTCGAACTTCATTTGCATCATGTCGCGCATCACATCCAGCTTATTCAACGTGGCCAGCGCGGTACCGCGGGCAATCGCCTCGCTTGCGTGTTCGAAGTACACCATGATGACCTTGAGCATCAGGTATTGCTTCTCCGCCACGCAAAAGGCGTCGACTTTGTCATACGCGTTCTGCTGGAGAAATGCATTCTTGAACAAGGCGGCCACGTCGAGCACGAGACGCTGGCTGTCGGGCAACACATCGGCCCCGACCAGCTTCACGACGCGCTCAAGACGCGCTTCGCGCTGCATGATCGAGAGGATGTCCGCCCGAAGGCTTCTCCATTCGCCGTTGGTTTTCTTTTCCCACCACTCGGACACGTCATCGACATACTCGCTGTAGCTGTCGCGCCAACTGATGGCGGGGTAGTGGCGCGCGTTGGCGAGCTGCTTGTCCAGGGCCCAGAACGTGCGGATGAAGCGCTTGGTGTGCTGCGTGACGGGCTCCGAGAAATCGCCGCCGGGGGGCGACACCGCGCCGATGGTGGTAATGGAGGCCTCATCGCCCGCGAGCGTTTTCACCATGCCCGCGCGTTCGTAAAACTCCGCGAGGCGGGTGGGCAGATAGGCCGGGAACCCCTCGTCGGCCGGCATTTCTTCCATGCGCCCGGACAGTTCGCGCAAAGCCTCGGCCCATCGCGAGGTGGAGTCCGCCATGACCGCCACGCTGTAACCCATGTCGCGGAAGTACTCGGCAATCGTGATACCGGTGTAGATGCTCGCCTCGCGCGCGGCCACGGGCATGTTCGATGTGTTGGCGATCAGGATCGTACGGTCCATGAGCGATTTGCCCGTGCGCGGGTCGATGAGCTTGGGAAAGTCGGTGAGCACCTCGGTCATCTCGTTCCCACGCTCGCCGCAGCCGATATAGACAACAAGGTCTGCGTCGCACCATTTGGCGAGCGCATGCTGGATCATCGTCTTTCCGGTGCCGAAACCGCCGGGCACCACAACCACGCCGCCGCGCGCAACCGGGAACAGGGTATCCACGACGCGCTGCCCCGTGATGAGGGGCGTGGATTGCGGCAGACGTTCCGCGTAAGGACGCGAGACCCGCACCGGCCAGCGCTGGAAGAGGGCAACATCGGTTTCGCCATCCCCGGAGCGCACACGCCCTACGATGTCGTCCACGACATAGTCGCCCTCGGGCACGATGTGTATCAGCTCGCCCGAAGCCGAAGGCGCAAGCATGATCTTGTGGAGAATGGCATCCGTCTCGCGAACGGTTCCAATGACCATACCGCCTTTTGCGGGACACGGAACCTGAACCTGAGGAACAAAATGCCACCGCGTATTCCGGTCAATTGCGGGGGCGTGGACGCCTTTCGAAATGAAGTCGCCCGTGCGTGCGCGCAACACGTCGAGAGGGCGCTGCACGCCATCGTAGATGCCCCCGACGAGACCCGGGCCCAACTCCACGGACAGCGGTTCGCCGGTTCCATAGACGGGAGCGCCTGGACGAAGCCCCGTCGTGTCTTCGTAAACCTGCACCCATGCGGAACGCTGCCGCATGCGGACGACTTCGCCGATCAGCCGGTGCTCGCCGACGTACACCAGCTCAAGCATTTCCGCATCGTCGCTGCACTGAGCCTCGATGACGGGACCCACAACGCGCTTCACGGTACCTACAATTCGCTCACCCATGGTATTTGGCGGCCTCGCGCACAATGGCGGTTCGCAGCGAGCTTCTGGCTTGCTCCATCCTCCGCACAAACGTGTTATCGAAGATGATGTGGCCTGAAACGGACTCCGCGACACACCCGCCGCCGGTGTCCTCCAGGTCAAATGAAACTTGAACGGCGCAATTGTGACCCGTCCGCGCCTGAATGCCGGCGTTCACGCCGTCCAGGAATGTGTCATTCACCAACGGTTGGTCCGCCGGGGCGAACCGCAGTCTGACCTGAGGCGCGGCGATTCCCTGGATGGCCTCCACCGCGAGCGTCTGAAGCGACCGGCGATATGTTTCTGAGTCGGCCCGCAAGGCAGACATTTCCTCTTGAATCCGATCGAGTACCGCCGCGATCGCCGTTTCCCGGGCGCTCAACTCGATCCGCCGGGCTTCGGCCCTTGCGAGTGCCTGCTCCCGGGCCTTCAGCTTGGCAATCTTCTCGTCAGCCTTGGCGAGGATTTCCGCGCGCGTAGCGCTCGCCTCTGCAGCAGCTTTGCCGGACTCCGCCGTAGCGGTGGCTCTGGCTTGCTCCAGTATCGCCTGAATCTGGGCGTCAGCGTCCGCGGCGATGCTCTTGGCCATCTCCTGGGATCCGTTATGAGGAATCTCGGGGCTCATAGACTGATGCCTGTGGCCTTGCGGACGATTTCGGCGACGCTGGGGCGATCTGGGGAGGGCCCGGACGCATCGGGAATCTCCAGGAGAATCGGCCATCCGGCTCCAAACATGTGCGCCTCCATTTCGTCGCGCAGTTGCACAGCGATGGGTTCCGTCACGAGGACGACGCCTGTGTTCTCGCGTGCCAAGGCGTCCCGAAGTGCGTCAGATGCCGAGGCGCGGTCGGTTACGGTGCAACCCGCGACGCCCGCGAGCCGCAATCCCAAGACCGTGTCCCGGTCTCCGATGACGAAGAACTCCATCGGTCACACCTTCCCGAGGATCATGATTGCGATGATGAGGCCGTAGATGGCAATCCCTTCCGCCAACCCCACGAAGATAAGCGTTCTCCCCGCGAGTTGAGGTTTCTCCGCCACGGCTGCCACCGCCGCCGCCCCCACGTATGCGACAGCCGCCGCGGCGCCGAGGCAGCCGAAGGAGACGCTCACAGCCGCCGCAATCAGGCCCCACTTGAGCGCCTCGGGGTCCGCCGCTTGTGTGGGACCTTCCTCAGCCTGGGCCCACGCAATGGAGGTCACCAGCACGGGTAGTGTCACCGCGGCAAGGCTTACCGCAAAGGCGATAACTTTGGTGGTTCGAGAACTTCGATATGACATGCTTTCCACCTTTCAATCCGTCCTGTTCAAGACGGCACTCGAAAAAGAAACGGGCTGATACGGCGTTCCCATGCGCGAAAAGAACTTGCCGAAGAACTCGTAGTATTCAAGGCGCACTGCCTGGATCGTGACCACGATTCCCTCCAGCACGATTACGACGGCATTACCCACTACAAGCACAATCCAGGAAATGATGGTGCCGCCGGGCGCACCGGAGACAGCATCGGCAATGCTGAACACCGCCACGAAGAGTCCGGCGTGCGCCAGTCCGAAGGCGGCCACACGGATGAATGACACGGTGTTGGCAAGGCACCCCATGAGAACTTCGAGAATTTTGACGGCGCACTCCATCACGTAGCCGACTACCCCCTCCGGGATGGCCTTGTCCTGGAACCCCGCAAGAGCGAGCACGGGACCCTTTGCAAAGAACGCGGCCAATGGCAAGATTACCAGCCACAGGAGAGGCCCGGTAAGCGCAGATTCACCGTCAGCGAGCCATAACTTCACCGCGAGCCCTGCAGCGGCCCAATAGGCCACGGCCGTCAATGGCCCAGAGACATCAAAGAAGTCACGGAACAGCGCGCGGCGCCTGATCATGTGTGCGATATTCAGTACGAGTCCGGCGCTGATAAGCAGCGCACCGAACGTGATCGCTGCCACGAAAAGTGCGTTTGTATGTTCGAGGGGCTTGACCCAAAGCGCGGGTATGAGCTCTTCAAACCCGAAGACGCTTCCATAGAGCAAACCGAACAGCATGGACACTCCGCCGCACGAGAGTATCAGCTTGCCCGCATCGCGGAGCGCGGCGTTCTTCTTGAGCATGAAGAGGCCTGCCCCGGCGAGCACCAGTCCATGACCAACGTCCCCGAACATCGCGCCGAACATGATGAGAAACGAGAACGCCACGAAGAGCGTGGGGTCGAGCATCCGGTAGGATGGAACTCCGTAGCCTGCAACAAGCAGGCTGTACGGCTCCAGAATCCTGGGGAGCCGGAACCACACGGGGACGTCCACCTCGTCGCGACCGGGCGTCTCAAGCGCATCTGCCGCGACAACGTCGACAAGCACGCGCCCTCCTGTTTTCTCGTGCAGGGCGGCAACGAGGTCCCCGGACATGGCGCTCGGTACCCATCCCGTGAAGACACTCGTCTTGTCCGAAACGCGGCAGTGCTCTTTGAGATTCAAAAGGATGAGCGAACCGTCTATCTGCTGCATGAGGGTTCGCACCTCCGGAAGCATCGCCGCGCGCGTACGCGAAAGTTCCTCCTCAATGCGCGAGGTCTCTGTCTTCAGTGTGGCCAATTCCCGTTGGATACTGGATTGGGTCTCGCGGGTTACCACATTGAGATCCTGCGGCAACGCTGCATCCCGGAAACCCGCGTCGCGCAGAGCGGCCTCCAGCAGCGGCTTGTCGCGCCGGAGCACGATGCACACCAGGCCGGCAAACTCTCCTTCCATGCGGTAGGGGTAGATGATCGCAGGCACTTCCGCGAGGGCTGCCCGCAACTCCGGGATGCGATTCGCGCTGAGCGAGCCTATCTGCGTGACAAGGAAGGTGGAATGCGACAGAAGATGCAGCGAGAGATTGGCGGGCAGCAGCACCGCCAGTTGTTCGGTGAGCGCGGTCAATTCGGCGCGCCTTGCCTGAGCGGCGGCTAGCGCGTCGCGCAAGGGGTTGAGGCGCGACTCGATCGCGGCGATTGCCGCGTCAAGCTCTTGAAACGCAGTGTGTTCCGGAAGCGGCCCGTGCGCGCTTTCCGGTGGACGCGCAGGCGACTCCTCCATCAATTCCCGAAGCCGTTGGCGGCGTTTCGCGTACTCGGCGGATAGCTGTTCGGCGCCGGTCGCTGACCAGTCCCGGGCCCACTCCTCGGCCTCTTCGATGCGGACAGGGTGCAGGACGCCAAGCCGGACAACCTCGTCGAGAACCTCGTCGAGGTCGTTCCGCAAGATGACGGCCGACACGCGATCCATCTTCTCAGCGGACAGCATAAATGCTCACCTCCCGCCGTGAATCCGCGCTTCAATGTCCCGCTCGCCCACTCCGGCCGCCTTGCCCGCGAATACGGCACAGAGGTTCTTCAGTTCGAGCCGGACGAGAATATAGAAGGAAAACACGCATCCGATGGTGAAAGGATACCGCACGAATTGACGCAACGCCGAAGCCGCGGCCATTTCGCCGAGCATCTCCTCAAGCAGGGCGATGCGCTGCAAGCCGGATCGCGCGTCGTCACTGCCCGGCAGTACCTTCTTCAGATGTTTGTCACCGAGTTCCGCCAGTTTTTCCGCAGTCAAGCCCGGCGCGCTCAGTTCCCGAGACAACTCCGTTGGGCCTGGGATGAACGTGGCGGCGTCATGCGGCGCAAGCGGATACTGCATTTGCCTGGCAATCCAGGCGAGATTGAGCATGTCGATTTCCGCGCAGGCGATGGCCATGCCGGTGCGCGCATCCGCGCCGCCAAGCGCGGCGGTTGCGGCCAGCAGCCGGCGGTAGTGGTCTCTCTCGAGCGCCGTCTCGAGATAGAACACGGAGTGCTTCTCCTGGTAGGCGGACGAGGCGTCAGTCAAGGGAGACGCGTAGGGCGTGCCGCGCAGTGCCGTGATGACTTCTTTGATCGACTGCGCTTCGCCAATGACCGGGAAAGGAATGTCATGCACAAAGTGGGACAACGAGGAGAGGCGCGGCGTGTCACCTTCCTTGCCATGCCAAAGGCGCAACACGAATTCGAGGTTGTCGAGGTCCCAGCGGGACAGGAGCAGATCGCCAACCACGGAGGCGCGCCCGTGCAGGCGCCGGATCGATCGTTGAAACCGCGTTGCGGCGGCACTGTGCAAACACTGTTCCAGGCCGAGGGGATCCCGGGGAACGCCATCAGGAAGCAGAGGGCCGAATTCCGTCTTGCGCAGAAGCTCCCAAGCCTCGGAAACGGACGACGAACGTATCAGCGCGTCAAAGTCGTGTTGCGTCAAGAGTGCGGAGAGCATGGCGCGCGTGACGACATTCGTCTCGGCGTATCGCGTGAGCGTTCTCATGTGCGGAGCCCCGCGATTGACTGCGCCGCATCTTTGAGGAAGGATACGGCAATCTGCGAAACGCCTGCGGTGTACCCCTCGGCCACGGCACGGGCGTCTACGAGAATCCGCGCCTTGTCCCGCGCGGCTTCTTCGATTGCGTTTTGAAGTGCTTCCTCCGCGTCGGCGAGCGCCGCTGCGCGCGCCTGCTCGATCAGCGCGCCGCGTTGCGCGCGCGCCTCGTCGACCATCGCTTTGGCCTGACGTTCGGCCTCCGCGATGCGCTCCCTGGCATCGCGCTCCACCTCCAGGATCCTGTCAATCTGCGCCTTCAGCATCCCGGAGTTCCAGTGAGTGGCCGCGTTTCACCACAGCGCCGGACAGTCTTCCCGGCGGTAGCATACGGCGGACGAACTCGCAAACGCGCAGGCAACATGGGTTTCCCCTTTTCCGTGAACGTCCTACACTTTCGTATGGACCCCCTCTCCGCGCCTGCGGATGGCTGTGTATTCATAGTACGCGCAATGATTGAAACCGTCAACGGGCAGACAGACCCGGCACATTTGGGGAATATCGGGAAGGAATGGACTGCGGCACATCGGCTGACTGACAGGCACACGGTGCCCGTCTCGGCGACGCCGGGAACGGCCAGCCGCTTTCTGGCCTGCGCTGCAGTCCGCGGGAAATGCTTACGCGGGGGCGTTCAGTAAGAGGGCGACGTCATCCGGCGCAGTACACTCGATGAGGCGTTCCCGAAAACCGGGCCGCTTCATCGCCGTCATGACAGTAGCCAGGAGTGTAAGATACTCCTTCTGGGAACCCGAAGGCATGGCAAACAGGACGACGATGTGAACAGGCTTGTTGTCAAGGGTGTTGAAATCAATGCCCTCGTGCGAAATTCCGACACCCACGGATGCCCTGGAGATTGCATCGATACGGACGTGCGGGATGGCGACACCCGCGCCAATCCCCGTGCTCATTACGGCTTCGCGTTCCTTGACCGCCTTTCGGAAAGCTTCGGTATCCTGGACCGTCCCGGTGGCCCCGATGGCCTCGACAAGCCGGTCGAGCGCGGCGTGTTTGGATACCCCATTCTCGAAAATGCAGACGGCCTTCGGGTCGATGGCCAAGCCGAATAGACTCATTACTCACCTCTTTCCCCTGCGAACGCACCGGTGTGCATCGTGGAGAAATTCATGCCCAGTGCGCTTTCCACCGGAAAGTCAAACCGGGAAAACCCATACCCCAGTGATCTGTATTCGCCGCTGCCGGGCGGCGGGATGTACGCGGCAACCAAACCGCGCACCTCGCGTATCTCCCCGTTGCCGGCGTGATTGCCTTTATTCACCCGGGGAGCATCCATCATCGCACAGTCAATTAGAGTTTACTCTGCTTGACATGCGGATTCAATGTGACGATTGCCTTCCCAAGGCGCGGCATTCACCGCGTCTCAGGATTCGGCAGATTCTTGGACGTTTTGTAGCGTGCCCAGAAATGAGGCCAGCGCACGCACGCGCTTCGCGAAGGTACTGCAGTCTATAATCTTACGGGTATCGTCGCCTTCGTGATAGCGCAGCGTGCCCGCCTCGACCCAGGCGCCGCGCTCGTCCAGGAGTTCAATGGCCTCGCGCACACCGGAA
>JADLCA010000744.1 GCA_020847495.1 Candidatus Hydrogenedentota bacterium
GGGCGGCATGCTGGGGCGTAAGATTGTGTTTGATACGGGAACGGGGGAACTGGCGATACTGAAGGTACACCAGCTCCGGGACAGCGACTGGTACGCATGACGATAGCGGGCGCAAGAATAACACGACGTTCGACAAGTTCCGATCGCTCATCTATGAGAAGAGCGGCATCTCGCTGGGAGAGCAGAAAGAGGCGCTGGTTTCCGCGCGCGTGGGGAAACGGATGCGTGCCCTTCAGATCGGAGACTACGACGAGTACTACGCGTATGTGGTCCATGATGAGAGCGGCGAGGAAATGGTCCAGTTGTTGGACGCCATCTCGACGAACGTCACGAGTTTCTTTCGAGAGTCGCAGCATTTCGAGTTGCTGAGCTCACTGCTGAGGAAGTGGAAAGAACAAGGCCAGCGCCGGTTCAGGATCTGGTCGGCGGCGAGTTCGACGGGAGAGGAACCGTACACAATCGCCATGACCGTGCTGGAAAGCATCGGCAACCGGGACGTGGACATGCGCATTCTGGCAACTGATATCTCGACCCGGGTCCTCGCGAAGGGCCAGGAGGGAATGTATGAGCCGCACAAGCTGGAAGGCGTTCCAGGGGCGCTGCGGGACCGGTACTTCGAGCGGGTGCAGGACGGCAGGCAGTTACAGTATCGCGTGAGCGAGCCGATGAAGAAGCTCGTCGTATTCCGCCGGATGAATCTGGCAACGCCGCCGTTTCCGATGCGCGGGCCCATGGACGTGGTCTTTTGCCGGAACGTGATGATCTACTTTGACAACGACGTGCGCACCCGCTTGCTGGAAGAGATCTACCGTTTGCTGAGGCCAGGCGGATACCTGATGGTGGGGCACGCGGAGAGCCTGACGGGGTTGGTGAGCAGTTTCCGGACGGTGCGGCCATCCGTGTACACGAAGTGATCGGCGGTTCCTTGGGAATTGAACTGGGTGGAGTCAAGGGAGCCTGAACATTGAAGTTGACGGTGGGAATATCAGAAATGCTGGTGACGCAGTCTTTGGAAGACGTGCTCATCACGTACTCGCTGGGATCCTGTATTGGCGTGAGTCTATACGATCCCGAGGCGCAAGTGGGCGGACTGATCCATTGCATGCTTCCCTTGTCTCGCATCGACCCGGAGCGCGCGAAGCGGCAACCGCAGATGTTCACGGACACCGGGGTGCCCGCGCTGCTTCAGGAAGTGTTGAATCGCGGGGCGAACCGCAAACGGATTGTGGCAAAAGTCGCCGGCGCGGCGGCGCCCCTGTCGGACAACGGCGTTTTCAAAATCGGCGAACGCAATTACACAGTCTTGAGGAAGGTGCTCTGGAAGAATGAAATCCTGATTGCGGCGGAAGAAGTCGGGGGCACCATCGCCCGCACGATGACGCTGTATATGGAAACCGGAAAGACGACAATCCGCTCCGGCGGCGTGGAGAGAGAACTGTGAGCACGCGCGAGGAAATCCTGTCGAAAGTGCGTGAAGTACCGTCCCTGCCGCTGACGGCAACGCGGATGCTTCAGTTGGTACAGAATCCCGATACGCCGTTTACGGAGATCCAGCGGGAAGTGGAGTTGGACGTGACGCTGGCGTCGAACATCCTGCGGTTGGCGAACTCGGCGTACTTTGCCGGGAGTGGTCCGATTGCTTCCGTACGGGATGCGATTGTCCGGCTGGGAACGAAGCGCATTCTGCAACTGGTGCTCACGACGTCGGTGGCGCCGTTGACCTCGAAACCCCTGAAGGGGTACGGTCTACGCGCTGGGGGACTGTTGCGGCATTGCGCGGCGACCGCAATCGGAGCGGAGCAGTTGTCGCGGGAACTGCAGCTGAATGCGCCGGATTACGCGTATACAGCGGGGCTCATGCACGATATTGGCAAGATCGTATTGGGCACCTATCTGGAGATTGACGCGACGCCGGTCCTCGACCTGGCCTACAAGGAAGGCCTCTCGTTTGAAGTGGCGGAGCAGCGCGTGCTGGGCGTGGACCACGCGGAGGTGGGGGCGACCTTGCTGGAGGCATGGATGATCCCCGCGACCGTGGTGGATGTGGTCCGCTGGCATCATTCGCCCGATGCGTATCCGGGCCCCGAACGGTTCGTCGTGGATCTGATTCACGTGGCGGATCATGTCGCCCGGGTGAGCGGCACGTCCGCGGAAGCGGACGGAATGAACTATTCCTTGTCAGTGGAGGCCGTGGAGCGGCTTGGCTTGAAGCCTGCAATCACGGAGACCGTAGTGAACAACGTGCTGAGAAGCTTGGACGAGATCTGCGAAAACCTGAGCCAATAGCTGGAGCGACACAATGGCCCTGAACATTCTCGTGGTAGATGATTCGGATACCGTGCGTGCCATCATACTGAAGACCCTGAAGATGTCGGGGATTGCGTTAAATGCTCCGTTGGAGGCATCCAACGGAGCCGAAGCGCTGACGGTCCTGAAGGAACAATGGGTTGACCTGGTGCTCACGGACATCAATATGCCGGAGATGGGGGGGGTGGAACTCATCGAACGGATGAAGGAGGATGACATCCTCAAAGCCATTCCGGTCGTGGTGGTTTCGACAGAGGGAAGTGCCACGCGGATCGAGGAACTCAAGGCCAAAGGTGTCAAGGCATACGTGCGAAAACCGTTCACGCCGGAACAGATTCGGGAAGTTGTCGATCAGGTACTGGGGGTGAGCCATGACGGAGAACAATAAGGCCCTGCTGTCGCGCGTCTTTGGAGAGGTACTCGAACAGATGGCGTTCATGTTTGCCGACGCTGTTGACGCAGACGAGCCGCCGCTTCCGCCTTCGTCGCCGTTGCTTGCCCATATGACGTTTCGGGGCGCGATGGCCGGGAGGCTGTCGCTGGCCGTCACGGCGGATATGTGCCCCGAGATTGCGGCAAACTTGCTCGGGACAGAGCCCGAGGAGGCGGCGGATCCCAAGGTTTCGCGGGACGCGCTGAAAGAGCTGTTGAACGTCACGTGCGGCCACGTGTTGACCGCGTTGGCCGGTGACCAGCCGGTCTTCGATCTTACCGTGCCCCAGGTGGAGGAACTTGACGAGGAATTGTGGACGGCCATGGCCGCCGCCCCGGAAACGGCGGCGATGCTCGTCGATGACCACCCCGTTTTGTTGTCGATAGAACTTGATGAGAAGGGCGCCTGAGCCTAGCACGGCACTGCCCGTGTATGCAGGTGGGTGTGCCAACGTAAGGATACCGGCCAACGATGAGTACGGGTATCGGCGAACGCAAGCAGGCATTTCTGGGCCGCGGCCCAATCCGGGTGCTCGTGGTGGATGATTCCGCGTTGGTGCGCGACATTCTCATGCGGGAGTTGAACCGCGACGCGCAGATTGAGGTCGTGGGGGCCGCACCGGATCCGTACATTGCGCGGGACATGATCGTCGAGTTGAAACCCGACGTCATTACGTTGGATATCGAAATGCCACGCATGGACGGGCTGACTTTCTTGCGCAAGCTGATGCGGCACTTTCCGCTGCCGGTGATCGTCGTGTCATCGCTGACGCAGGCAGGCGGCGAGATTGCCATGGAGGCGCTTGAATCCGGCGCGGTGGAAGTCATGTGCAAACCGGGCGCAGCGTACACCGTGGGCGACATGTCGGTGGCGCTGATAGACAAGATCAAGGCCGCGGCCCAGGTGAAGGTGACGAGACGCGCCGAGACCGCCGAGACGCGGCAATCCAGTGTGGCGCGGCTGAGCATGACGCAAACCACGAACAAGGTGCTGGCCATCGGGGCGTCAACGGGCGGGACGGAAGCCCTCGCCTCGGTGCTGTCCGCCTTGCCCGCAAACGCGCCCGGGACCTGCGTGGTACAGCACATGCCCGAGCATTTCACGCGTTCCTTTGCAAACCGGCTGAACAGTCTGTGCGCCATGGAGGTCAAGGAAGCGGAGAATGGCGATACGGTGTCTCCCGGGAAGGTCCTCATCGCCCCAGGGAATTACCACATGCTCCTGAAACGCTCCGGGGCGGTCTATTATGTCGAGGTGAAAAGCGGGCCACTGGTGTCGCGTCACCGTCCCTCGGTGGACGTCCTGTTCAAGTCGGTGGCCCGCTACGCGGGCCGCAATGCGGTGGGTGTCATCATGACGGGAATGGGCGCGGACGGAGCCGACGGCCTGTTGGAGATGAAGAAACAAGGCGCCCTCACCGTTGCCCAGGACGAAGCGAGTTGCGTGGTCTTTGGCATGCCGAAGGAAGCCATTGAGCGCGGCGCCGCTGACCACATTGTGGCCTTGAACAAGATTCCTGCCAAGGTGCTGCAACTCGCGCAGTCGTGACCTACCGGATAAGACCTACACGTCGTCGTGCACGGCGGGCGCCAGGAATGGGGGCAGCGCCCAAGCCAAACGCCAAGTCCCCTCTTCCCCACGCTCCAATGCCACGATACCGCCCCGATGGAAGATGACCGGATCGGCGCTTGGGTCGCCTGTGAGCAGGCAACTTGCCACACGCGCCAAGTGCGGCAGGTGCCCTGCGATGGCCAGGCCGTCTTTTCTGCGCCGTAGCTGCGCGCACACGTCTTCCGCGGAATCCTTGGGCCCCAGGCCAGAGCGCTCCACGCAGGGAGCACCGGGCGCCAGCCGCCGCGCCAGGATAGCCGCAGTCTCCGCTGCGCGTGTCTTTCCACTGTGCCAGACTTCGGTGACGCGCACGCCGCAGCGTTGGGCATGGGCCGCCACGCGCTCGACCGCGGCGCGGCCCGCGTCCGTCAAGGGGCGGTCCGGGTTGATGTCCTTTTCCACTGCCTCGCCGTGTTGTATGAGGTAAAGGTCCATGGTAGTGTCCCTCGCGTTTGCCAAGCCGATGGCTTTATAGTATACGACGGTTGGAAATTGCGGGAGGAGTGCCCATCTTGGTAACCGAGTCCACTTTCGGAGAAGCACCCGAGTTTGACGGGGCCGCCGCCTGGGTCAACACGGCCGAGCCTGTGCGTCTGGCCGAACTGCGCGGGAAGATCGTTTTGGTGGATTTCTGGTCGCAGTGCTGCATCAATTGCATTCATGTCCTGGACGATCTGGCTTACTTGGAGAACAAGTACCGAAAGCACCTGGTGATTGTGGGGGTGCATTCCGGCAAGTTCGAACACGAACGGAGCACCGACAGCGTCCGCCTCGCCGTGGAACGCTACGGTGTGCGGTATCCGGTGGCCAATGACGCCGAATACCGTATCTGGAAGGCGTACGGCGCGCAAGCGTGGCCGACATTGTGCCTGATCGATCCCAATGGACAGGTGGCGGCCGCGTACTCGGGAGAGGGACGCCGTGAGGATCTGGACAAGGCAGTCGCACGCCTCATCGCGGAGCATCACCGAAGCGGGACCCTGGACGAATCGCATGTGCTGGCGCTTCCCCCGAGGATACATTCTAGTGACGGGGATCTCCTTTTCCCGGGGAAGGTCCTGGTGGACCCGGAGTCGCTCCGGGTGTTTATCGCGGACAGCTTCCACCATCGAATCCTGGTCTGCCACGTGGACGGAACCGTGGTGGACGTGGTGGGGACCGGAAAAGCCGGATTGCAGGATGGCGCGTTTGAAGAAGCGGAATTCCGGGCTCCTCACGGCATGGCTTTGAAGGACAACGTCCTGTACGTCGCCGATACTCAGAACCATGCCATTCGCGCGCTGTACTTGGAGGCCCGCCGTGTGGCGACGTTTGGAGGCAATGGCACGCAGGGCAATTTCAAGACGATGACGGGCGGCCCCGGGACACTGCTGAGTTCTCCGTGGGATGTGGCTATCGTGGACAACATGCTTTATGTAGCCATGGCAGGCACGCATCAGATATGGCGCGCCGCAGTTGAGACACGGAACTTCCGGCTCTTCGCGGGTTCGGGCATGGAGAACCTGGCGGATGGACCAGGACCCTCCGCGCAGCTTGCCCAGCCGAGCGGAATGGCGGTGGCAGGCCATTACTTGTACTTTGCGGATAGCGAGGTCAGCGCATTGCGCCGGGCGAATCTGCGATCGTCGGGCGACGTGGAAACGCTGATTGGCGCGGGACTGTTTGAGTTTGGCGACCGCGTAGGGCCTGCAAAATCCGCGCGCCTGCAACATCCCTTGGGAGTGTGCTGGTATGACGGAAAGATCTACATCGCCGACACCTACAACCACAGGATCAAGGCGTATTTCCCGGCCGACCGCACAGTTCACCACGTTGCGGGAACGGGGAGTGCCGGACGCGGCACGGGGACCGGGGCCAGCTTCTGGGAGCCAAGCGGGATAAGCGCCGCTGGTGGCAGAATCTACATCGCAGACACCAACAATCATCGCATCGCAACGCTGGACCTGGAAACCGGCGAGGTCGCGGACTTCGCGCTGACTTTTCCCGCTTGACGGCGGATTACGCCGGTGGGCGCGGGACGGCGTTCTCCTTCATTTTGTCGGCCCGGACGCCATAGTGTGAAGCCGTCCACGCGGCGGCGCGAGAACTCACGAGGATAATCTGCGGCGACTTGTGCGCAACGCCGAGCGCATCCGCGATCTGGTTGGACACGGGCCGGTCTTCAATCACCTGGACCATGTAAACGGGAGGATCCTCGGGTGCGGCGGCCGCAACGTAGGCCGCGACTTGCCGGTAGGCCTCGGAGGAAATCGGGCAGGCCGTGCTGTGTTTGAAGATGAACACCGGGCGCTGCTCCGAATCCGTCAGGCAGGCGTCGAGTTCGTTGAGCGAGGTCAGGTCGTTCACAGAGACATCTCCTACGGGCATGGGTTGTGTTTCCGCCCACGCGAACAGGGCGACTCGAATTGCACTCATGAGACGCTTGAACATGACCTCACCATACGCGTGCCGGGGCAGGGGGTGCAAGAGACGGAGATGGCGATCTCGCCATCTCGCCACCCCGGCGCAATCACTCCACGGACAAACACGGACAAACACGGACGAGCACGGACAAACACGGACAAACACGGACAAACACGGACGAGCACCGACGAGCACCGACGAGCACGCTCACCCTCGCGTGCACCTACACCATGGCGTCATGAAGTGTGCTCTGGCAATGACACCTTGGCACTCAGGTGCCTACAGAACATTCGCTTGCGAGTCCCGGAGGGACGGTGGAAAGTAGCCCCGGAATTCATTCCGGGGCTGCCAGAGCCCTACCTCCAACCAGTCCCGGAGGGACGGCAGAGCCGCTTCCCAACTCTGGCGCGTCTCTAATTTTCCAAGCGGGATCCAGGGCATATACGCAGACAACCACGGTGACACGGGGTACACGGGGAAAGAATGAGGAAGCAGACCTCTATGATTCATTGCCTCGTGGCCTTCGTGGCTCTATGGTGAGTCTTGAACTTCTTGAGTCGAAGTACACCTTTACCACGAAGGAGAAGACAAGGATTGGATTGCCCCGCCCAGGAATCTTCTCCCGAAGGATTTTGGGCGCGAACTTCAATACTATGTAGAAAAGCAGGGGGGCCGAGTGGAAGACGGGGCGGACAGGCAGACCTGGCAGGACCGGAAACTCGCGAAGGCGCTGCAAAAGGGCCGCGTCCGCGCGTGGGAGGAGTTCTATGCCCAATATGCGACGCCCATCTACCGCTTCGTACTCGCCCGGCTCCGCGGCGATGCCGAGACCGCGAAGGACATCACCCGCGAGGCGTTGGTGATCGCGGTGGAGCGAATCGCCGATTTCGATTGGCGCAAGGGTGAGTTGTGGCCATGGCTGTGCGGGATCGCCATGAATAAGTTGCGTGAGACAGCGCGCGGGAAGGCCCGGGACGGCCGGATCGCCGAAGTCTTCGACGAGCGGAACGCCGCTCGCACTGGCGATGGGGCCAGCGCAGACACCCTGGATGTGGAGTACGTGCTCTCGACCCTCCGGCCTGACTGGCAGGACGTGCTCGAACAGAAGTACATGCTCGGGAAGAGTGTCCGCGAGATGGCCGAGACCCTGCACATGTCCGAGAAGGCGGTCGAGTCCCGCTTGACCCGCGCGCGCGACGCCTTCCGGCAAGCCTACGACGCGCGGCCAAACGCGTCGGATGGGAGCACCTCATGAATGACGTGCTCGAAAAACTAAGCGGCATACAGCGCCCCGAGGCGCCTCCCCTGGAGCAGGATGCGCTCGATGCGCGTGTCCAGACAGTATTGAGGAAGAGGCGCATTGCACACAGGATTCACTACACAAGGGTTGCTGCTAGCGTAGTCATTGCGCCGATAGCACTCGTGCTATTCAGCCAGCCGCTCCTCGTGCACCTGCCGGAGCCCGCACTTCGAAGCTTGGCTCAGTTTCGAGACCGGTTCCCAAAGCCCCGGCCCTTTACGTTGGTGTCGATGGAGCCCGCGCTTCCGGACTTTCCTCACGAGGTCGAGAGTGCCGATCTGCTCGTTCAAGGCACGGTCATTGGCGTGACGCTCAACTTGGACGACCTCGCCAAGCATGCCCCTGTCATCTCCTGTCCGGCGGAAAGTCCCATCGGGGCGACAATCCAACTACGCGTGGCGAGAAGCTACCCGGAAATCGACAGCGAGACAGTCACTTTCGAGTCGCACCTTGGATTCCACACAGCGCTGCAGATTGCGGCCGGCGATGAGTACATACTCGGGCTGAGACGCAACGCAGAGGACAAGTTCGGCTGTGTTCGCGCGCTCATGCTCCGCGTGGATCCTGCCTCTGGGTATGTCGGCTTCTATGGACTTGGCCGCGCCATGACCGTAGATGAATTCTGGGACATGGCCAAGATTGTTTACGATGATGTCCACAAGGGAGCGCGGCCTTCGCCTAAAGCAATCGGACAATTGCAGAGCAGCATACGAAGTGGGTCCTTGGAGCAGTGCAGGTCAGCGCTGGCGGTTCTTCATATGCTTCATGTCGACGATGTTTCACCGCAGGATTTGGTCGATGCCCTGGAGCAGCACTACGTAAAAGGTCGCGGTGCCAACACAGATCCCTATCGCGAATTGGTCCGCAGTGCCCTCGACATCCTGTTGCCGACGGCCGATGATGCGTCGGTGGCCAGGCTCTACAAGATGTATTTTGATGCCCGTTATCAGGGGGATTCCGCCTTCGACTATAGCCAGGAGAAACTCTTCCGGTTGTTCGTGAAGTTTCCTGGACCGCATCGCAGGGAACGGATCATCCAATTGCTGACAACCGACGAGATGGTGGACAAGGAATCCGGTGGGCAGCGGCGTGTCGACCTTGTCGACCACCAACATGACTTGTTCGCGGCCATGGCCGCTACTCCTGACTCGGAGATCGACGGCATCTTCTTGGAGATGGCGAATCAACCACAGGAGTATCGTATAGCGAACCACGAACTCAGTAGTCTCTGGTCGTTGATGGCCCAGCGCGGATCGCAGGACCTGCGCCCCGTGCTGGA